>JAUNSH010000078.1 GCA_030539285.1 Eubacteriales bacterium | reverse complement strand
AGGCCGACGCCACCCACTCCCCCATGTTCCATCAGATCGAGGGTCTGGTGGTGGACGAGCACATCACCATGGGCGACCTGAAGGGCGCTCTCATCACCATGATGCAAAAAATCTACGGTGAGGAATCCGTCATGCGGTTCCGTCCCCACCACTTCCCCTTCACCGAGCCCAGCTGTGAAATGGATATGCAGTGCCACAAGTGCCACGGCACCGGCGAGATCGACGGTCAGGTGTGCTCCACCTGCCACGGCGAAGGCTGGATCGAGCTGCTGGGTGCAGGCATGGTACACCCCAAGGTTCTGGAAAACTGCGGCATTGACCCTGAAAAGTACTCCGGCTTTGCCTTCGGCATGGGTCTGGAGCGTATGGCCATGGGCCGCATGAAGATCAACGACCTGCGTCTGATCTTCGACAACGACATTCGGTTCCTGAACCAGTTCTAAGGAGGAAAATGCAATGAAACTCAACAGAAAATGGCTCAATGAAGAATTCGTTGACCTGTCCAATGTGTCCGATAAGGAATTCGTGGAGACCCTGACCGTCTTTGGTCAGAAGGTGGAAACCTACGAGCGGATGGACGCCGAAATTAAGAACGTAGTGGTCGGCAAGGTGCTGTCCATGGTGCGTCATCCCAACTCCGACCATATGTTTATCTGCCAGGTGGACGTAGGACAGGCCGAGCCTGTTCAGATCGTCACCGGCGCTCAGAACGTCCATGAGGGCGATTTGGTTCCCGCCGCCCTGCACAACTCCTGGCTCCCCGGCGGCGTGCACATCACCAAGGGCAAGCTCCGTGGAGAGCTGTCCAACGGTATGCTCTGCTCCTTCGCCGAGCTGGGCCTGACCCAGAACGACCTGCCCGGGGCTTACGCAGATGGCATCTGGATCCTCAACGACGAGGACTGCCAGATCGGTGAGGATATCAATCTGGTCATCGGCAACGACGATACCATCGTGGATTTTGAGATCACCAACAACCGTCCCGACTGCTACTCCATTATCGGTCTGGCCCGCGAAGCGGCTGCCGCTTTCGGCAAGACCATGAAGCACCATGACCCTGTGGTGCATGGCAGCGATGCCGGTTCCATCTTCGAACATCTGGACGTGGAGGTGCCCGCCGCCAATCTGTGCAACCGCTACTCCTCCCGGATGGTTGCCAACGTGAAGATCGGCCCCTCTCCCAAGTGGCTGCGGCAGCGCCTGCGTGCCAACGGCGTGCGCCCCATCAACAACATCGTTGACATCACCAACTATGTCATGCTGGAATATGGCCAGCCCATGCACGCCTTTGACTACCGCTATGTTTCCTCCGGCAAGATCGTTGTCCGGGAAGCGGAGGAGGGCGAGACCCTGACCACCCTGGACGGCACCGTCCGCCCCCTGAAGGCCGGGATGCTGGTCATTGCCGACGACACGAAGCCCATCGGCCTCGCCGGCATCATGGGCGGCGAAAATTCCGAGATCGTGGACGACACCACCATGGTGGTCTTCGAGTCCGCCAACTTCAACGGTACCTCCATCCGTCAGACCGCTCTGGCACTGGGTATGCGTACCGAGGCCTCCGGCAAGTTCGAAAAGAGCCTGGACCCCATGATGACCATTCCCGCCGTGCAGCGGGCCTGTGAACTGGTGGAACTGCTGAACTGCGGCGATGTACTGGACGGCACCATTGATGTCATCAATTACGTTCCCCAGCCCAAGACCCTTCCGCTGGAAGTGGACAAGATCAACCGCCTGCTGGGCACGGAGATTTCCAAGGAAGAGATGGTTCGCTATCTGAATCTGCTGGAAATCCCTGTGGAAGGCGACACCATCCATGTGCCCTCTTTCCGCCCCGACCTGAACCTGATGGCGGATATCGCGGAGGAAGTGGGCCGCGCTTACGGCTACAATGAAATTCCCACCACTGCTTTCAAGAATTCTACTCAGGGCGGCTACACCGAGGAAATGAAGCTGGAAGCCAAGGCTGGCACCCTGTGCCGTGCCATGGGCTACAACGAGATCATCACCTATTCCTTCACTTCCCCCGCCGCCTTTGACCAGATCCGCCTGAGCGCTGACAGCCCTCTGCGCAGTGCCCTGCGGATCCAGAATCCTCTGGGTGAGGATACCTCCATCATGCGTACCATCGCCCTGCCCTCCATGCTGGAGATCCTGTCCCGGAACAACGCCTACCACAACAAATCCGTAAAGCTCTATGAGATCGCCAAGATCTACCTGCCCGTCGCCGGTCAGGCCCTGCCTGAGGAACCGAAAATGCTGGTGCTGGGCACCTACGGCTCGGGTGAGACCTTCTTCACCCTGAAGGGCGAGCTGGAAGGCATTTTCGCCGGTCTGCGGCTGAAAAAGGCCAGCTACCACGCGGTAAAGGACAACCCCAGCTATCACCCCGGACGCTGCGCCGCTGTGGTCATTGACGGCATGGAAGTGGGCGTCATGGGTCAGGTGCATCCGCTGGTGGCTAAGAACTATGGCATCGACACCGATGTGTACTGCGCGGAGATCAGCTTCACCAAGCTGATGGACTGCCGTCTGCCCGATGCCACTTACTCCCCCCTGCCCAAGTATCCCGCCGTCACCCGTGACCTGGCCCTGATCTGTGATGAAGCTGTTACCGTGGCCCAGGCCGAAGAGGTTATCACTGCCGCCGCCGGAAAGCTGCTGCGGGATGTGAAGCTGTTCGACATCTACCGGGGTGTGGGCGTGCCTGAGGGCAAGAAGAGCATGGCCTTCTCTCTGGAGCTGCGCGCCGATGACCGCACCCTGACGGATACCGATTCCGAGGGCGTCGTGACCAAGGTGCTGAACGGCCTGAAGGAGAAGCTGGGCGCCACGCTGCGGTAAATCCCGATAATTCACAGATTATTCGAATTTCGGGGCTTTACAGTGGCCCCTGTTTGCGGTATAATAATTGCGTTCTTTTTGAAGGAGGCTGAATACCATGACCGAAAAGGATACGCAAAAATTCACAGTGCCAAATGACGACCGGGAGAATATGCGAAGGATTCTTCGGAGTGTGTATGAGGCCCTGACGGAAAAAGGCTACAATCCTGTCAACCAGATCGTCGGTTACCTGCTGACCGAGGATCCCACCTATATCACTAATTACAACAACGCCCGGAGCATGATTTGCAAGATCGACCGGGACGAGCTGATGCAGGTACTGGTCCGTGAGTACCTGTTCGATCAGGAATGACCCAAAGCCAAGAGGCTTTTGCATACGCAAAGGCCTCTTGTTTTGTACCTTGAAAATCTCATACTTCCCCCTTCGTTCTGCTTAAACGCAATATTTCCCCCGCATAATATTACGTAAACCGCATATTATAGCGGCATTTCCCAACGTTTTTTCTTGACATTTATGTAACAATATGTTACAATCTGATTACATTTTCCAAGGAGGTACGTTTCATGGCTGATGAAAAAGCAGTTCTCATGTATAAAGGCCGTCCGCTGATGCGCAAGGACAACCTCGTTTACTATGGTTCCATGGCTGATAGCCACATCGTAATGCTTCAGGTTCTGGAGACGAAGAAGGTCGGCGATTTGGATGTGGCTACCCGGGTCTCCGTTCAGCTCCAGCTCACCGATCCCGCCGCCAGGAGCCGGGACCGCATTGTAAAAAAGAGCGAAAAGGACGGTTTCTACACTGCGCTGGACGTGGGCTGCGTCTGGCTGGAACGGGCGCTGGCCGGTAAATAATTTCCCGCATTCCCCGCTCCCCGGTTGGAGCACGTTACCCTGTACGGAGGAAAAGTATGAAGATCATTCGAACCATTCTCACCCTGACGCTGGCACTGGTGCTGGCGGCAGGCTGTATTCCCCTCACCGCGTCCGCTGCCAGTAATATGATGTACGGCATCGGATTTGTAACCGCCAACTCATTAAGGCTTCGCAGCAGCGCCGCAACTACGGCATCCACGCTGGATACCGCCGTTCGCGGCGAATGCGTTGCCGTCATCGCCAAGGAAGGCGATTGGTACAAAGTCAACTATAACCTTCAGGAAGGCTATATGCACGCGGACTACCTGTCCGTCAGCACGAAGGAAAATGCCGAGCTGGGCTATGGAAACATTCTGGGCACTGGTGTAAATCTGCGCACCGGCCCATCTACCTCCTACCCGGTTGCCGCCGTTTCCAGCCAAGATGATCAGTGCTACATCATAGGCATCAATCAGGGATGGTACAAGGTTCTGTACAATAACAAAACCTGCTACATACGCAGCGACTTTGTGGAACTGACGGAAATTCCCTACGAAAACCCGGATTCTCCCAATTCTCCCAAGTATTTCCGGGGCGGAAAATCCATTGGAACTGCCAGTTCTGCCAGCGCTGCCCCTGTCACCGTCACCGGCAGTCAGATTTTGGCGGAAGCGCAAAAATATTTGGGCTGTCCCTATAAGGCAGGCGGCGCTTCTCCCAGCGGCTTTGACTGCTCCGGATTTGTGTATTACGTACTGAAGCAGTTGGGGCTGTCTCCCTACCGCACCCCCTCGGACCAGTACAAAATGGGGACTAAGGTAGAAAAATCCGCATTGCAGGTGGGTGACCTCGTGTTCTTCGGTTCCGGCAGCATCACCCACGCAGGCATCTACGCCGGAGGCGGACAGTTCATCCACGCCCCCAATTCCCGTTCCACCGTTTCTTACTCCGATTTTACCAGCGGCTACTGGGCGCAGAATTATTACGGCGCCTGCCGGGTGGCGCAATAAGGACAATAATAATGTCATTGCGATTCAGTGCACGCGCTGTTTCGCAATGACATTTTTTCATTCTTTTATATAATCATAGGCAATTCTGGGAGAACCGTTGGCAAGATAAATGATCCCTCTGCGCTGAAAGCCCAGCTTTGTGACCGCGTTCTGCATCACATGGTTATCCTCGTGGGTATCGATCCGCAGGTGACCAATTTTTCCCTTCGCAAAGGCTGCTGCCGTTTTCAATATCCCGCCGGAACCGTCGCCGGCGATGCGGTGGATGGTTCCATAGGGTCCATCGGAACGCCATGTGCCGCCGTCAATTCTTTTGTAGGTTGGATCTTCTCCGATCCAGAAGAAAAATACGCCATGCATGGCCGCTCCAGCTGTGATAACGAACAGCTTTTCCTCAGCGATATCCTGCCTGAGCTGCGATGTTGGCGGATTGGTTTTGCCCCACTGGTTGGGGTTTCCGTTTTTTGCCATAAAATCCCGGGCATAGGCGTAGATTTCCTCAATTCTTCCCAAATCCGACTCTTTCGCCGGACGAATCATGTATTTCATCATACTTCCTCCTTTTTTTCTGATTATACATCATTTGCATGGTTTTCGCAACTGTGCGCATACTATGGAAAACAAGTTGAGGAAGGTGCTGTCATGGCAAGTCAAAAACGGGGACGGCAGAGCTTTGTGCTGGCCCAGCCGCCGGTGATCACAACCTGGGCGAATGTTGCCGGAAAAAAGGAGGTGGAAGGGCCGCTTTCTCATACCTTTGACATCAAGTGCCGGGATACCTATTTCGGGCAGAAAACCTGGGAGCAGGCGGAAAAGCAGATGCAGCAGCTGGCTCTTCGGAAGCTGGCGGAGAAGGCCGGGCTGACCATGGCGGATTTTGATGTGGTGTTCTCCGGTGACCTGCTGAACCAGTGCATCGGCTCCTCCTTTACCCTGCGGAACACCGGAGTGCCCCATCTGGGGCTGTACGGCGCCTGTTCTACCATGGCGGAAAGCCTGCTGCTGGCCTCTATGACGGTAGGCGGCGGATTTGCGGATACGGTGGTGGCCATGACCTCCTCCCACTTCGCGTCCTCAGAGCGGCAGTACCGTTTCCCCCTGGGTTATGGCGGTCAGCGGACACCTACCTCGCAATGGACCGTCACCGGCTCCGGTGCCGCGCTGGTGCGCAGTCAGGGCAAGGGGCCGAAGATCACCGCCTGCACCATCGGCACTGTCACCGATCTGGGGATCAAGGATGCCAACAACATGGGCGCGGCCATGGCTCCTGCCGCACTGGCAACCATCAAGGCCCATTTTTCCGACCTGCACACCGGGTCGGAAGACTTTGACCGGATCGTCACCGGGGATCTGGGACAATTGGGCATGGAAATGCTTCTTGAGCTGGCACGGCTGGACGGCCTGTCCCTGGGCGGAAAACTGATGGACTGCGGTACCACCGTTTTTGACAATACGGCTCAGGATGTCCACGCCGGCGGATCCGGCTGCGGATGCAGCGCCATCACCCTGTGCGGGTATCTGCTGGACCAGCTGAACACGGGGAAACTGAAAAAGATCCTGTTCTGCGGGACCGGAGCGCTGCTGTCCCCTACCTCCACCCAGCAGGGACTCCCCATTCCCGGCGTGTGCCACGCGGTCAGCATTACAGGAGGGCGGTAATATGGATTATATCAAAGCGTTTCTGGTGGGCGGCGGGCTGTGTCTCATCGGGCAGATCCTGATCGACAAAACCAAGCTGACCCCTGCCCGGATCTTGGTGAGTTATGTGGTGGCCGGTGTGATCCTGGGGGCGGTCGGACTGTATCCAAAGCTCATCGAGTTTGCAGGGGCCGGTGCGTCCGTGCCACTGACGGGCTTTGGCAGTCTTCTTGCCAAGGGAGTCAAGGAGGCGGTGACGGAGGATGGTTTTCTGGGTATTTTCACCGGCGGACTGAAAGCTGCCGCCGGCGGTATTGCCGCGGCCATCGTCGCGGGACTCGCGGCAAGCTTTCTGTTTAAAGCGAAGGATAAATCCTGAAAAACGGGTTATCCTAGGTAGGCGGCTTGGCCGTGAGATCGTTTTGGGAGGATACAAAGCATGAACAATCAGAACAAGAACCAGAACCAGAATAACACTCAGAACAGCACCCAGAATCAGAACAACAATCAGCACACCAACCCGAACAGCAACCAGAATCAGAACAGAAACTGCCGATAAAGGCAATGTGGGCCGCCGAATCCGGTGACCCACATTTTTTATAGTTCAACAAAGGTATCCAAAGCGAAGAAATACAGCAGCTTCCTTTTAACGGGCATTTC
>JAUNSH010000025.1 GCA_030539285.1 Eubacteriales bacterium | reverse complement strand
CAGCGAAAAATCGAGATTTCAGAGTTTGTCAACAGCACCGTTTCGCGACACCCTTGCAGTGTCGCTGCAATGCAGCTCGGGGGTTGGAGTAGCCAAGTGCGACTGCTGCATCATTGGCACAGAAGAGGTACTTATCTCCCTCCCGCAAAATCCGCATCTGACCAAATTCAGGGTTGTCGAACACTTCGAGGTTCAGGGTTTCGTTTTTGCTCATCTTGCATCCTTTCTTTTCGAGTCTGTTTCGGTGGCTCGATCACCTTGAGATGATTTGTTTTTCCGTAGAAAAACAAAAAGAGCGGTTACCAACCACCGAAAAATCTTCGGAAGTTCATAACCGCTCTATGTATGTGTATTCAGTTCGCCACCAAACCCGGTGGAAGATTGCAAGATTGCACTTTTTTTGACACCTCAGGTACATTGCAATCTTAAGATGATAGGGGCAAATAGCATCCTCCTTTAGGAAAAGGAAATCTATTCTATTGACATAGCCGGGATCGTGATGATCCCGGCTGTGCCATTATGAAATTCGTTAATTGGTGAATGTTGCCTCCAGAAAAGTCAGAGACTTAAGTGCTCGTTCTGAACAAAGGGATAGGCTGCACGCATCCCGCCAGGTATGCTGAATGATATCCACATTCTCAAAGCCGGCCAGTATGCTCTGTCCGTCTTCAATGGAAACGAGGTGCTCCAGGTTGAGCTGGTATGCGCTGACAACGCCAATGCCTACCTTTTTGTGTGCCTGCTGCTTCGCATCTTCCAATGTGGTGGATACACGAAGCGAGTTTTTCCGGAAGTCAAAATCCGGGGTTTTAATGACATGATCACTGCCAAGATAGACTACCATGCTTTCCATCTGAAATACCTCCTGAACACAAACATGGAGCATTGTATCAGTTTCCGCAAGGGTAATCAATAGGCAGGATTCATAAAAAAACGATGCACAATTCTACTTAGTGGGAAAGGGAGGCGTGTTTCACTACATCCCTGACGGTGGTGTCCATATGGAAGGGTGGCGTGTTTCACTACATCCCTTCATACTGGGAAAATTTTCTGTAGAAATTTCCTTTAGCAGGCGTGGAAAGACATGCTTGTTAATGCCGCAGATAGAATCTCTGACCCGCTGTAGTGCGGATTCAACCAGTCTGCGAGTGCTTCCTGGGGCAGAATGACGGGCATTCGGTCGTGGATCATGGCGATATCTTCGGACGGTGAGCGAGTCAGGATCGTGAATACGGGCTTATTGTTTTCGAAGCGATAGATACCAGCCAACAACATCCCCTTGGATTCTTTTGGCGCGATTGCATACTTGGTCTTCCCAGTCTCAGTCTTTTGCCATTCAAAATAGTGAGCAGCGGGAATCGCGCAGCGTCTGTGCTCCATTCCGTCTGCAAAGATGGCCTTTTGTGCGGCGGTTTCGCTGCGGGCATTGAACAGCAGCTTTCCATTGGGAAGGTGGTATCCCCACAGCATCCCAAAGGGCTGTGGTTTCAGCTCCCGATTGCTGGCAATCACCGCTGCCACATCTCCGGGACTGACCTCGCCGGTTTTTACAGTTACATTTCTGCTCTCCAGATTCTCCATTATTTTACGGAGCATGGCGATTTCACTGTCCTCGGGAATATAAAACCTGCCGCACATAAAACCACCTCCGGGTCAGTATCGTAAAGCAAAAAGGGCCGGTCACCCAACCGCCCCAACACTACTATCATAGCACAGCACAGAATCAGCGTCAATAGAGACTTACAGGAAAGTTGCGATTTCTCCCGGTTGTACAGAAACTACTGCATTATTTTATCACATATTCCGTCTTGTAATCCGCTGCTTTTCATAGTACCATGTAGATACAGAAAAGGAGTGAGTCCAATGATCATGTAACTCCAGGATACCTGAGGAAGGATATCCAATCTGTAGAAAGCGAGGTCAAATCGATGATGCTAGATACCAAGAGTGAATAACAACCCTCAGTATTGGAAGGTCGATACTGAGGGTTGTTTTTTTGGTGTTAAGCCATCGGATTTCATCGCTCAATTCATCCATCATGGAAATTGACAGATGAATGATGAAAGAATAACCCAGACGAAACAGGCTCCATGCCCTTCAGAAAGGGATGTAGTGAAACACGACACCCCTCTGAAAGAGCATCTACACCATGTGCGAATCTGCCTGTTTGATATAGAAGTCCTCCGAACCACATATATACTTCTGGAAATCCACTCTCACAGGGAACCCTTCCTGACCAAAAGTCTGTGTCCATACCAACCATGATATATAGCGCAGTTGCTTGTCCTTTCCATAGGCCATGTGGCTGCCGATCTAGTCTGGCGCTACTGTACTAGCTGGGTCGTAGTCATGGATGGCTTGTAGGAATTGCTGCTGGCTTTCCTCTCCCAAAAGAGAGAACCAGACCCGTTCGTGTTTGTTGAATAGTTCGTTTATTTGGCGCATGAAAGTGCCCTCCTTTTATCGATTCCCACAAGAGATCGGGTAGGAGGCTGACCATTATTTAGCCAGCCGACCTCCCACAGAACCGTGCGTACCGGTCTGGTACACGGCTCCTCCCCTGTTTATGCCGCTACGGACTTGCGGTAGTAAGAGTAAAAGAACTGGAATCCAGCCTTCTCAAGCCGTTGGTTTGAGAGGGCTGTTTTCATAATCGGGCTGGCGGCTATCCGCCTGTATCCTTTTCTGGAATTCGCAAGAATCCCTGCATTTCTATTGGAAATTCCCAGCTTCAGTAGGTTTCTCCACCTTGTGCGGACTCGCTTCCATTTCTTCCAGAACACCATGCGGATACGTCTGCGCATCCATTCATCGATACTTTGGATGTATGCTCCCATGTCCGCCAAAGGTACTGGGCCTATGCGCTCAGTTGACTTCGCATTTCTCGCTTTACATAGGGTCGCGATCCCAGTGCCCGTATGCGTCTTCCGGGTCGTATTCCTCAACACGGTCATAGTAGTCGTCGTAATCGCTGAAATCGTCATTGCCGTCCCAGTAGTAACTGCCATATACAGCAATTACATCACCGAAAAGCTCAGCCAGTTCAGCTGCTTTCTTTCCGCGAGAAGTCAAATTGCCTTTCCGCGTTAAGGCTGTTGCTTCAATGTCACATAGATCATAATAGATGTCCACCAGCGTTTCGTCGGGCAAATCCAGAAAGCTGGTTTTCGAGTAGCCAAACTCACGCTCAATAAATTCATATTGTGAGCTGGTGAGAGATCGTGCTACATTATAGATGGGGGATCTCGTAATCATGGGTATGTCTCCTTGAATATTGTTGAAATAGTAAGAGGGCGTCGTAAAACACGACACCCTCTCGATGATAGTATTTGATTATGGAATCTGAGCTTTAAAAAAGTGCCTGTATTTTGCATAGAGTGTGCTCAGGGCATTGCTGGTAAAGCCTGTACTTTGCATAGACAAAATACATTTCCCGTGATATGATCAAAGCAGAAAAAGTACTGTGGAGGTTTTCCCGATGACCGAAAAAGAAAAGAATGCCGTATCGAAAAATGCAGACGCCGACTATTCGTTGGAGGCGGTTCCGGAATCAGCCCGTAAGGGGTTCTGGAACATGTTCTTCGTGATGCTTGGCTTTACCTTCTTCTCCGCCAGCATGAGCGTAGGCGCAAAACTGGGTAACGGTCTGGATCTGTCTGGCTTTATCTGGTCCTGTATTCTCGGCGGTCTGATTCTGTCGGCGTACTGTGGCCTCTTGGCCGACATCGGCTCCACCACTGGTCTCAATATGGATTTGCTCTGCCGCCGCACCTTCGGGGCGAAGGGTTCTTACCTGTCGTCTGCCATTCTGGGTTTTACGCAGATTGGCTGGTTTGGCGTGGGTGTTGCCATGTTTTCCATCCCTGCGGCACAGCTCCTGGGGGTCAATGAATGGCTGCTCACCATCGCTGCCGGTCTGCTGATGACCGCAACTGCCGCCACTGGCATGAAGGCGCTGGAAATCGTCAGTTACATCTCTGTGCCGCTGATTGTGGTTCTGGGTGTCTACTCTATGGGCACTGCAGCCGCAGACGGCGGCGGTTTGGTTGCCATCTTCTCCCAGTCCGCTGGCAGCATCACCCTGTTCACTGGCATTGGCTATGTCATTGGCTCCTTCATCTCCGGTGGCACTGCCACACCGAACTTCATCCGTTTCGCCAAAAACAGCAAGGTCGCCGTGTGGACCACCGTGATTGCCTTCTTCCTGGGCAATACCCTGATGTTCTGCTTCGGCGCTGTGGGCGGCGCCTTCACTGGTGCGGACGACATCTTCTATGTCATGATCGCGCAGGGTCTGGCAATTCCTGCCCTGATTGTTCTGGGTGCCAACATCTGGACTACCAATAATAACGCCCTGTATACCGGCGGTCTGGCAATTTCCAACATTACCAATGTCCGCATGAAGGTCACCACTTGGATTTCCGGGATCGTGGGTACGGCTCTTGCCATCTGGTTGTACTGGAACTTTGTGAGCTGGCTGAGCATCCTCAACTGCGCACTGCCGCCCATCGGCATCATCGTCATTCTGGACTATTTCCGCAACCGGAACAAATTCCAGGGTGCTCATGCTGAGACAGCCGTCAACTGGTTCAACATTGCCGGTATTGTGATTGGCTTTTTGGTGGCAAATCTGCTGCAGTGGGGCATTGCGGCTCTCAATGCCATGGCCGTTGCCGCCGTCTGCTTTTTTCTCGGGGAACTGGCCCATAAAGAGAAATGATTGATTTCAGGAGGATATAAGCTATGCTGTTTCAAAATCTGACAATTGAAAACGCCATGGAAACTGTGGATATCCGGGTATCCGACGGAAAGTTTTCCGCCATCGCCCCGAGGCTGGAACCCCAGAGTGGGGAGGAAGTGATGGACTGCACCGGAAAGATGGCCCTGCCTCCCTTTGTGGAGTCCCATGTCCATCTGGACACCTGCATGACGGCAGGGATTCCCCGGTGGAACATGAGCGGGACCCTGTTTGAGGGCATCCAGTGCTGGGAGGAGTATAAGCCCCGGCTTACGAAGCAGGATGTCCGGGACCGGGTCAGCAGAGCAATTCGGATGCAGGCCGCCAACGGCATCCAGTATGTCCGAACCCATGTGGATATCAACGACCCCAAGCTGACCGCTCTGGAAACCATCCTGGAATTGCGGGAGGAAGTCCGGGACTTCATGGACATTCAGATTGTTGCCTTCCCCCAGTATGGCATTCTCAGCTATCCCAAGGGTGCCGAGCTGTTGGAAGAGGCCCTGAAAATGGGTGCGGATGCCGCCGGTGCCATTCCCCATTTCGAATTCACCCGGGAGTATTCTGTGGACTCCCTGAACATCTGCTTCCGGCTTGCGCAGAAGTACGGCAAGCTCATCGATATTCACTGCGATGAAATTGACGATGAGGCTTCCCGTGGCTTGGAGACGGTGGCAACCCGGGCCTATGAAACCGGTATGCGGGACATGGTAACCGCCTCACATACCACCGCCATGCACAGCTACAACAATGCCTATGTCATCCGCCTGATGCGGATACTCCGGATGTCCGGCATGAACTTTGTGGCCAATCCTTGTGTCAATATCCATCTGGGCGGTCGTACCGATACCTATCCCAAGCGCCGCAGCCTGACCCGAGTCAAGGAGCTGACTGCCGAGGGCATCAATGTCTCCTTTGGCTCCGACGACATCTTCGACCCCTGGAATCCTCTGGGCAACGCCAATATGCGGGATGTGGTGTTTATGGGCTTGTACGCCGGTCATATGCTGGGCTACGACGAGATTATGAACTCCTGTAAATTCGTAACCACCAATGCCGCCCGCACCCTGCACCTGGGGGATGCCTACGGGATTCGGGAGGGAAACGATGCCAATTTCGTAATTCTGGACGCTCCCAATTATTATGACGCCCTGAACAATAACGCGGCGGTGCTGCGATCCTACCGTAGAGGCAAGCTGATTGCCTCCACAAAACCCATGGAGAAAACGGTTCTGTTTTGATAGTATATAGGGATTAGCTCAGAAATATGGACAGGATTCCTTTAGCCTTGAAGGAAATTGTGCTGTTGCTGAGGTGGTAATTGCTCATGGTGGAATATACTGATAAACAAAGGAGACAATATGAACAGTCAGAGAATAAAAGAATGTACCGATCTTGCAGCTGAAATCCTAAAGAACTTTGAGTTGTCTGAGCTACCGGTTAGTAAAATAATTTTGAAATGCTTACGTCTATGCAGATTGCTGGGCGATGAGGACGGAATTTTACTGTTTACATTTGAATCTTCCGGGTATCCCAGTACTCCAACTGGAATGCCGCACGAGTCGTGGCGAATTGCAGGGTTGGCAGGGAGAAGGTATGTTGTTAGCGAGGAGAAGAACGGGAAGAAAACGGATACTGAATATGCCAAAACCGATTTGATTGCGGAAATTGAAGAGGTAATCGAGTCTCAAAAAATACGACTTTCTGCTTCGTCAGATCCTAACATCTCCATAACATCGGCAAATCCTAACCAGTATGTGCATGCACCTGGTGGAAATACTACGGAAAGGAATAGTATCGTTAGCTCAATAAAGAATAACCAGAGCTGGATGCAGAAAATCACAGGAAAACTATATGCATATGTTCTTAATATCTACAACAAGTTGATGTATGGTAACATCGTAGAAGATACATTTACCCAAGCGCGACTAAAGGTTAACGATGAACTGGCTAAGGTGTGTCCGAAAGCAATTGAAAAGTATGTATCAGTATATAGCAATATGGATTCAGACAACCCAGAGGACTGGGCTAATGCGGTTCATTCTTGCCGACGTATTTTGCTAGATGTTGCAGATGTTCTGTATCCTCCGCAAGACGAGCCGATACTTGTGAATGGAAAGAAAGTAAAGGTGGGCAGTGATCAGTATATTAATCGACTTGTACAGTTCATTTCTGGCAAAGAAGGAAGCAAAACATATAAGGATGTAGTAGGCGCAGATTTGGGTAGTGTGGGAATGCGACTTGATGCTATCAATGATGCAGTGTGTAAGGGTACCCATGTTGAGGTTACCAAGGATGAGGCGAGCAGATATATAATTCACACATATTTGCTGATAAGTGATATTATTTCTCTCTGTGATTCGGATGAACTTGCGGAAAAATGATGAATGGTCGCTGTGCAGTTGAATACTCGGTGCCCGGTGAGTGCTTAGACTCTCCGGGCATCGTTTACATTAGCGGCGGTGGAATGTTTCCAGAATCGAGAAACGGGCACTTGGAAAGCTGCGGGAGGCGCTGGAAGGATGAAAAATACTTTAATTTGACTTAGGTTCCCCTGTCTGCTATAATATAGGGCAAAAATGCGGAGAAAGCCGCCCTTTTGGAGGAAAGAATATGAGAATGAGAAGAATGCGCAATTTAGAGCCGCGGACGGAGAAATGTGCCGCCTACCGGGTCACGGAACCGGAGGCCCGGAAGGGCCACTGGCGGGAGCTGAAGCCGGAGTGCACCGCGCTGTGGGTGGAGGTTGGCTGCGGCAAGGGCAAGTTTACCGCCGAGACGGCGCAGGCCAACCCCGATGTGCTGCTGATTGCCGTGGAGCGCTGCCGGGAGGCAATGGTGGTGGCCATGGAGAAAGCCCGGGACATGGGGCTGACCAACGTGTTTTTCATCGACATGGATGTGGCGAACATGGAGGAAATTTTTGCCCCCGGCGAAATTGACCGGCTGTTCATCAACTTCCCCGACCCCTGGCCCCGGAAGAAGAACGCCAAGCGCCGCCTGACCCACCGAGGCTTTCTGGATAAGTACTGCCGGGTTGTCCGGGAGGGCGGCGAGCTGCACTTCAAGACCGACAACGCGCCATTGTTTGAGTATTCTCTGGAGGAATTCGCGGCCTGCGGTCTGGAAGTGAAGAACCTGACCCGTGACCTTCACAAGGACGGTATCGTGGGCATCATGACGGGCTACGAGGAAAAATTCCACGCCCTCGGCACCCCCATCAACCGCTGCGAGGTGGTGTGCAAACCCTTTATCCTGCCCCCGGAGGAAAAGAAGAAATCTCAGGAGAACGCGGAATGAACGAGGTTTTACGTCAGCTCCACCAGCGGAAGTCCGTCCGTGTTTACGAAGACCGCCCGGTGGAGCCGGAGGTGAAGCGTGCCATTCTGGAAGCGGCCATTCAGGCTCCCACGGCGGGAAATATGGCCCTGTACACGATCCTGGACGTTACCGACCCGGAGAAAAAGGCGTCGCTGGCGAAAAGCTGCGACGACCAGCCCTTCATCGCCAAGGCCCCCATGGTGCTAATCTTCTGCGCCGACTACCGCCGCTGGTATGATGTGTTCTGCCAATATGTGGATGAAGTTCGCAAGCCCGACATGGGCGACTTGTTCCTTGCGGAGGCCGATGCCCTGATCGCCGCCCAGAACGCGGCAGTTGCCGCCCACTCTCTGGGCCTTGGCAGCTGCTACATTGGCGACATCACGGAAAACTATGAATACCACAAAAAACTTCTGAATCTTCCAAAATACGTGGTTCCCGCCGCCATGCTCTGCCTGGGCTATCCCACGGAGCAGCAGCTGCGCCGCCCCAAGCCGCCCCGGCATTCGGTGACGGCGCTGGTGCACGAAAATGGCTACGATTTGGAGAAGTCTGCCCAGATGCCCCGGATGCTGGAAGCCCAGCAGGGAAAGTCGGGGGAGGAACTGGCGGACTACATTCTAAGGTTCTGCCAGCGGAAGTGGAACAGCGATTTTAGCGCGGAAATGAGCCGTTCCTGCACCGAAATGGTGCGGGATTGGTGCGAAAGGTAAGAAACTTATGACGACATACTATGGAGGAAGATGCGATGTCGCCGTCATCGGCGCGGGTCACGCGGGGATTGAAGCGGCTCTGGCTGCCGCACGGCTGGGGCTGCACACCATCCTCTTTACCATCAATCTGGACGCGGTGGGCAATATGCCCTGCAACCCCGCCATCGGCGGCACCGGCAAGGGCCATCTGGTGCGGGAGCTGGACGCGCTGGGCGGCGAAATGGGCGTGGCGGCGGACCACTGCTGCATCCAGTACCGGATGCTGAACCGGGGCAAAGGCCCCGCCGTCCACTCCCTGCGGGCACAGGCTGACCGCCGGGAATATCAGAAGTACATGAAGCACGTGCTGGAATTGCAGGAGAATCTGGAACTGAAGCAGGCGCAAATCGTGGCGGTTCTCACGGAGAACGGGGCGGTGACCGGGGTTCGCACCCAGCTGGGAGCGGAATATGCCGCCAGGGCCGTGGTCATCGCCACGGGCACCTATCTGGACAGCACCGTCATTACAGGAGAAAGCGTCATCCCCTCCGGCCCCGATGGGATGCACCCCAGCGTGGGGCTGGCGGA
Organism: Eubacteriales bacterium; assembly: GCA_030539285.1. Lineage (GTDB taxonomy): Bacteria > Bacillota > Clostridia > Oscillospirales > Oscillospiraceae > Faecousia. The sequence goes on along the minus strand of JAUNSH010000025.1, from coordinate 31,038 downwards.
TGATCTGAGAGCGCTGGGCCTGACCCTGCGCCGGTTCAAAACCGGCACGCCCCCGCGGGTCAACCGCCGCAGCATTGATTTTTCCAAAATGGAGATCCAGCCGGGAGACGAGACTGTGGAGCCATTCTCCTTCCGCACAGAGCACAAGCCCAACAATTCGGCGGTGTGCTACCTGACTTACACCAACGAGGAGACCCACAGGATCATCCGGGAGAACCTCCACCGCAGCCCCATGTATGACGGCACCATTTCCGGCGTCGGCCCCCGGTACTGCCCCAGCATCGAGACGAAGATCGTCCGCTTTGCCGACAAGCCCCGGCACCAGCTCTTTATCGAGCCTTGTGGGCTGGACACGGAGGAAATGTACATTCAGGGCTTTTCCAGCAGCCTGCCGGAGGACGTGCAGATCGCCATGCTGCGGACCATTCCTGGCCTGGAACACGCGGAGATGATGCGCCCGGCCTACGCCATCGAATATGAGTGCGTGGACCCCACCCAGCTGAGGCCCACGCTGGAAACAAAGGTAGTGTCCGGTCTCTACGGCGCGGGCCAGTTCAACGGCACCTCCGGCTATGAGGAAGCTGCCGCCCAAGGCCTTGTGGCGGGTGTCAACGCGGCTTTGAAACTACTGGGCAAACCGCCCATGATCCTTACCCGGGATACCAGCTACATCGGCACCCTCATCGACGACCTGGTAACCAAGGGCACCGAGGAGCCTTACCGCATCATGACCAGCCGTTCCGAGTACCGCCTGCTCCACCGGCAGGACAACGCCGACCAGCGGCTGACCCGCATCGGCGCGGAGATCGGTCTTGTGCCCATGGAACGGCTGAAAGCAGTGGAGGAAAAGTATGAGCAGGTGCGCCGGGAGGTAAATCGTCTCGAAACCAGCGGTGTGCCCGCTTCCGACGGGCTGAACGCTATGCTGGAAGAAAAAGGTTCTGCCCCGGTGACAAATTCCGCCCGCCTTGCCGACCTTCTGCGCCGTCCTCAGGTGAGCTACGCCGATATCGCGCCCTTTGACATAGCGCGTCCTGCCTTGCCGGGAGCGGTGACGGAGGAAGTGGAGATTCAAATTAAGTATGCCGGGTATCTGACCCGGCAGGAAAAGCAGGTGGCGGAGTTCCGGCGGGAGGAAGCCCGGCGCATTCCCGAGGATATCGACTACCGCTCCATCACCGGCCTGCGGCTGGAAGCCCAGGAGAAGCTCAGCGCCATCCGCCCGGTGTCCATCGGACAGGCGGGGCGCATTTCCGGTGTCAGCCCTGCGGACATCGCGGTGCTGCTGATTTATCTGGAGCAGAAATAAACATGAGAATCCCCCATAAGCACTGCTTCGTAGGGCTTAAGTCATGACTCCGCCGACCAGGTTGTCCATTTTGACTGGGTCTGTTGAAAGGGAAAGGCTGGACGACCTTGTGGTAGGGGATGCTGAATGTTTTTGGGAAATGAGTATGGCTATTCTATACAGTCAATCCGGGAAGTAATCCCATTCAACGCAGTGATCCGAAAACGGAACGTGGTCGGCGGGGTCATGGCCCCGCCCTACGGACAGAAAAAATGGCGGCTCTTTTGAGCCGCCCAACATATTTATTCTAGCACAGATGGGGCTGACCGTCAATAGTGAGACTTGACATGATGACCGAAATCTGCGCTTTATACAACTAGAAATTGGTGAATTTATACAATATTACGTCTTGCAAAAGTGAAAACGCCATGATAATATATAGTCACAAAAGGAAAACACCTCTCCTAAAGAAAGATTTCCTTCCACCGTTTTTTCTGAAAAGAGAGTAAGGACGAAGAGTTGTTGAGAGTAATCAAAGATAGTGGATTCCTATCATTTCAGAGGAAACGGTCAGGCGGTTTATCGATTGAAAGAAATTCCAACCTGTAAGAGCATCCCGCACAAAGGGACAAAATGAAAAAACTGGGAATGTGGAATGGAAAAAGATCGGTGAAATCGTCAATCTGCAGAATGCGGAGGTAACCAAGATGTTAGATAATAAGAGTGAACAGAAATGACCCTTGACTACACAAAAACGTACTGATCACAAGGTACGGTAGTCAAGGGTCATTTCTTTTGGGCGGCAGGGCCGCCAGCCAATGCGTGCGCAAGGCGGTCTATTGTCGTAACACCATTGGGCACCGCTCGGTATCGGCAACTGTCCCGATGCCTCCCCCCTTGGGGAAGGTGGCAGCCCTGAGGGCTGACGGATGAGGCGCAGTACAGCTTGGGGTTTGAAGATCTGCCGTTGAATAGGGATTTCCTGTCAGGTGAAAGCCTGACATTTTTTGTGCCTTTTTCGGCCCTTTGTTTTGTCTTGCATTTTCCCCTTTCGCATGGTAAAATACCAGAACATAGTACGTTTTTCAGAAAGGAGGGGACGGCAGTGAAGCGCCTTGCGGTTTTGTTTACATTGTGTCTCCTGCTGGCGGGTGTCTTCTGCCTGCCGGTCTCCGCGGAAACCGCCGCGACCCAGGTGGATATGCAGTGCACCGTCACCTCTGAGGGCGAGTGCCTTGTGACCGTTACGGTCAATCTGCGGCTGGAAGCCGCGCTGGACAAGCTGACCTATCCTGTGCCGCTGAATGCCAAAGACATCACCGTCAACGGCTCCAATGCCTCGGCCACCCGCTCCGCTTCCGCCCTTCAGGTGGATTTGAGCCGCATCAGCAAGGATTACATGGGGGATGCCTCCGTGCGCATCGGCTACACCCTGCCGGAGGCGGTAAAGATCACCACCCTCAACCAGTCCGCCGTGGACTCCGGTAAGGAAAAGCCGAATCGTGCGCTTGTGCTGACGGTGCCCCTGCTGTCCGGCTTTGAGTACCCGGTGGAGTCCATGAACTTCACCATCACTATGCCCAGCAATTGCGTGGGCCTGGACCCGACCTTCACCAGTATCTACCGGCAGGAGAGTATCGAGTCTGACCTGAGCATCCTGCCCATCACCGGCAGCCAGATCATCGGCTCCACCAAGGCGGTGATGAATGACCGGGAGGGCGTCACCATGACCATGGTGGTGCCGGATAAGATGTTCCCCACGGTCAGCACCTACGTCCGGGACGGCTACCCGGAGCTTCCCTACATTCTGGGCTTCTTCGGCGCGGCGCTGCTGTACTGGCTGCTGACTCTGCGCACCTGGCCCATTCACCGCAGCCGCGCTTCTACTGCCCCTGAGGGCATTACCGCCGGCGAGCTGGGCTGCCGCCTGACCCTGACTGGCGGTGATTTGACCATGATGGTGTTCTCCTGGGCCCAGCTGGGCTACCTGCTCATCGCCGTGGAGGGGAACAAGGTGTACCTGCACAAGCGTATGGACATGGGCAACGAGCGCAGCGCCTTTGAAAACAAGGTCTTTAACCTGTTGTTCAGCCGCCGCCAGGCGGTGGACGCTACGGGAAACCAGTATGCCTCCCTGTGCCGGAAGGTGGCGGGCATGGTGCCCATGGAGCGGAATATGTACCGGGGCAACTCCGGCAATATGAAGATCTTCCGCATTTTGGGATGTTTGGCCCAGGGCGCCTGCGGCGTGTGCGTGGCTATGAACATGAGCGGTGTGCTGGCGCTGGCGGTGGTCATGGCAGTGATATTGTGCTTTATCGGCTGGATTTCCGGCTGGCTCATGCAGGACGTGGCCTACTGCACCCACCTGCGGGGGAAGGTGCCGGTGGCCATCGGTCTGGTCGTTCTGATTTTGTGGACGGTGCTGGGCCTGCTCAGCGGACAGGTCTGGATCCCCCTGGGCTGCACCCTGGGTCAATGGGTGTTGGGCTTCTTCGCCGCTTACGGGGGACGCCGAAGCGATCTGGGGCGTCACGACGCCGGACAGGTCCTGGGTCTGCGGGCGTACTTAAAGCACCTGCCCCGGGACAGCATCAGCAGGCTTTTGCAAAACGACCCGGATTACTTCTTCAACATGGCTCCCTATGCCCTGGCCCTGGGCATCATCCGCCCCTATGCGGATACCTTCGGGCGGCGGAAAATGGAGCACTGTCCCTATCTCTACACCCGGGACGACTCCGGCCGTCTCACAGCCCAGGAGTGGGGGGAACTGATGCGGGAGACCGCTCTGAAAATGGACGCCAGAGCCAAGCAGATGCAGATCGAACGCTGGTTCGCGGTGCCCCTGCCAAAGGCAGCGAAGAAAAAGTAAAAGAATCGTTATCGTGCCTGCACAGCAGCTCGTGAAATTGGAATTTATGAATGTGTAGGGCGGGGTCATGACCCCGCCCTACGGTATAGCAAAATCCAATTTTCTGGCTTTCTGCGTCAGTTGGAAAACAATAGAATCATCCCCTTTTCCTGCAAAAAAACGGAAAAGGGGATGTTTTTTATTCGGATTCGCCGCCCATCTTCACGACAAGAACGCCGTCGATCATGGCGATGCAGTCCGGGTCCGGGAAAGCGGGCATCTGCGCGACCTGGTCGCTGTTTTTCAGCTCCCGCCATTTGCTTTCTCCGCACAGCACGATGGAGTAGTCCATCACATACCGGAAGTAGGCCTTATGGCGTTGTAGAAATCAAAGGGGGTATCCACACCGATGGAATCATTCAGGTGCAGACCCACCAGCTTGTGCATATTTCCGTACTCGGTGGGGTAGGCGATACCGCCGCCGGTGCCGATAAAGGCCACAGGGGTCTCGCGGTAAACGTAGTCCTCCCGCTGCTCGATCCGGTCCAGCACCCGGGTCATGGTGGAGTAGGTGGCCTTTTCCGCCACTTCCTTTTTCATATAGGCGGTATTGGCGAACACCACGTTCTGCCACAGGATCATGGCCACCAAAATGACGCAGACCACCTTGGGCCAGCGCCCTTTCACGGGACTTGCGGTGGGGAGGAAGGTGACCAGCAGATAGAGCAGCCATACCAGCCAAACGGAAAAATAGGTCAGATCGTGGACCTGATCGCCCTGGGCCAGCAGGAAGGTGATGTCCATGACAAAGGGCAGCACGACCAGCAGCGCGGCGGTCAGAAGGAGGCGGACAGGCTCTTTGCGCTGGCGGAACAGGATACAGGCCAGCTCCGCCAACAGCAGAAAGTCCACCAGATACAGCACCACCCGGAAGGCATCCGGGTATGCGGGGTTGTTCAGTGCCTGGAAAAAATTGGAATAGGTTCCGCCGATCAGTTTTGGCAGGTCGTGGAAAATGTTGACAGACTGCTCGAAAATCTCATAGGTGGCGCTCACGTGGAGGAGCCGGCACAGGATCTCACTGCACACGCAGTATCCCAGGATACCCGTCAGCAGGATGGCGATGCCCCGAAGTCCCCGCAGGAAGACACGGGCCACATCCTCTCCCTGAAGCAGGCCCATCAGGCTCAGAAAGATCATCAGAGTCGCCGCGGCGGAAAAATAGCTCTGGTAAATACCGAGCGACAGGAAAACCAGCACGGCGCTCCCCAAAAAGGGCAGCCATCCCCGGTAGAAATACCACAGATATACGGCGCCCACCGCCAGCAGCAGGGCCAGGCAGTTGCAGTCCAGCTCGTGGATATAGGTCGCGGTCTGGGCAATGATGGACAGGTTCACGCTCATGATGCCGCCGGCCAGCACCAGCAGCAGGGGGCTGTGGAGCTTCAGCATTCTGGCCATCAGGTACAGGCTCAGGCCGATGAATACCAGCGCCAGCAGGCCGATGAGCCAAGGCAGGGCGAAATTGCCCCGAAACAGCGCCCGGTAGACCGGGACGATAAAGCGGCCGTTTTCCAGCTTCCACTGGTCTTCACGGGGGGTGGCATAGAAAGCGTTCAGGGAATCGTGGGAGAAATTACAGTTGAAGAACCCATAGCTGTGGGCAGCCAGACCCCACAGGAGCACGGTGACCAGGCAGAAGACCAGCCGCCGGTCCTTCCGGAGACTTGGCTCCTGCCCCAGCTCCTGGGCGGCGGACAGACGGTGTGTGCGGATCCAGTTTATCATTGCGCAATGTCCTTTCCGCGCTGCTTGTTCAGCTTATCCGCCTTGCAGAACAGCACGTAGCCGATGATGAACAGCACGATCAGGGAGGAGACGGCGATGTTCTCATTCTGCAGGGTCAGGCCGAAGATGTTCAGTTGCACCCCGGCGGTGAGCTGGCTGACCACGGAGACCAGCGTCATGCCCACGAAGGACGCGCCTTTGCCGAAAATATCCATGAGGCCGTAAAATTCGCCGCTGTGCTCCGGCGGGATGATCCTGCCAAGGTAGCTGCGGCTGAGGGCCTGGATGCCGCCCTGGAACATACCCACCAGTACCGCCAAAACCCAGAACTGCCACTGGCTGACCAGAAACACAGCAAACAGGACGACACAGGTGTAGGCAATGATGCATACCTTGATCAGAAGACCCGTGTCGTACTTTGCCGACAGCCGCCCGAAGGCGATGGAGCAGGGGAAGGCCACGATCTGGGTCAGAAGCAGAGCCAGAAGCAGCCCGGTGGTGTCCAGTCCCAGCGCGGTGCCGTAGGCGGTCGCCATGTCGATGATGGTGTACACGCCGTCAATGAAGAAGAAAAAGGCCAGCAGGTACAGGAAAATGTGCTTTTCCTTCCGGGCGTCCCGGATGGTGCGGCCCAGCTGCCGGAAGGAGTCCAGGAGCGGACTTTTTTCCGCGGTGACGAAAGCGGTCTGCTGGTAGCGCCGCAGCAGGGGGACGGTGCAGGCGATCCACCAAATGGCGGTGATCAGGAAAGCGATGACCATGGCGCTGCCCTGGGTCAGGCCGAAGGTATCCGGCATCAGCACCAGGATCAGGCACACGATGAAGGGGATCACGGAGCCGATGTAGCCGAAGGCGTAGCCCATGGAGGAGACCTTGTCCATCCGCTGGTCGGTGGTGACCTCCGGCAGCATGGAGTCATAGAACACCAGGCTGGAAGAATAGCCCACCCGGGCCAGAATAAACAGGCACAGGAAGGACAGCCAGCCCGGGGCGAAGCCCAGCACGGCGCAGCCCGCCGCGCCCACTAGCATGGCGATCAGGAAGAATTGCTTTTTCAGCTTTCGGTCCGCCAGCGTGCCGCAGATGGGGCCGAGGATCGCAACCAGAATGGTTGCGATGGAGCCTGCGTAGCCCCAGTAGCTCAGGTAGAGGTCTTCGTTCAGCCCGGCGTCTTTCGCCAGGGCGTTAAAGAAAATGGGAACCAGCGTGGCTACCATCAGGATGAAGGCGGAATTGCCCACATCATAGAGGACCCAGCTTTTTTCCAGTGCCGTGAGTTTAAATTTCTCTTTCATGCTCTTGTCTTTCTCCTATCAGCCAAAGGTGGGGGCAAAGTCCTCGCCCAAGGGTGAACCGTCTTTCATGTGCGCCATCAGTTCCTCCACCATCCGGGGGTAGCGCTCCAGCGCCTGACCGTACAGCGTCACCAGCTCGTCAACGTACAGGGACATTTCTTCATTTTCTGTCTCGGGGATAAGGATGTCGCACAGCTCCGGCTTGACTCTCCCCAGCAGCTTTTCCCGCTGTGCCCGCTTGGGGCTGGCCAGGAAGTGGACGCAGAAGCGCATGAGCTTCATGCTCCTGTGGATATTGGCGCCGGTGGCAGGCGGGTAGAATTGGGCCACGGTCATGCACTCGCCCCGGGTCAGCGTCAGGCGCTTACTCATATCGAAGGTAGCGGGGGAAGCTTCTCCGTCGGCTTCCAGCAGCCGCCGTTCCAGCTGGGATTCCAGCCCGATGTGCCGAACCTCGCCGATGTCCACCAGCTGGTTCACATAGGGGTGGCACAGGGAATCCAGACAGTAGTGGCCCAGCAGGCCGTAGAGATAGGCCCGGGCGGCCTCGGAGTCCGCCTGTTTGCAGGCCTGTTCGAAGAACTTCTGGCCGCTCCAGGTGTGGTAGCTGTGACCCAGCTGCCCCACGGGGGTATCCATAATGGGATTGTAATAGAACAAAATGTCCGGCCCATGCAGTCCGATGTCGTACATCCGGCGGAACCGGCCGATGCACTGACGGGCTTCGGCGGGCAGAGTGGGGAGCGCCAGTTTTCCGAAGCGGTAGTGGGCATAATTGGCGGGCATAGTCATCACCTCATTTTGACAATTTTATGGTTTCATCAGAGCCTTTCTTATTCTACAACAATATTGCGAAAAAGCAAAGAAAAATTCCTGAAAAATTGAAAATAGTATTATGTAAACTGCTGAGAACGTTGCTTTTTGCACGGCTCCATGATATAATAAAAATTCATGTAATAGATCGAAAGATGAATTGGAATTTACCAATGCGTAGGGCGGGGTCATGACCCCGCCGACCACGTTGGGTATTTGTTATGCTTTTGTTCAACGGGGAACGCATGGAGGTCAACTTACCAATACCATTCACCGAAGGTTGCATAAAATCGAAACCGGATCGGCGGGGTCATGACCCCGCCCTACGGTGTAGCAAATTCCAATTTATCGCTTCATTATCAGGGAGGCAAAAAATGCAGACCCGGAAATTATATTATGAGGATCCCCACCGGAAAGAATTTACCGCGGAGGTTCTGACCTGTACCCCCACGGAAACGGGTTATGAGGTGGTTTTGGATGCCACGGCCTTTTATCCTGAGGGCGGCGGACAGGCGGCGGATACGGGCGTTTTAGGCGGCGTCCGGGTGCTGGACACCCGGGAGCGGGGTGAAACGGTGGTGCACCTGTGCGACAAGCCCCTTGAGCCGGGTCAGGCGGTGGAAGGACACATTGACTGGGAAACCCGCTTTGCCCGGATGCAGCAGCACAGCGGCGAGCACATCGTCTCCGGCATCATCCACCGCCGCTATGGCTATCACAACACCGGCTTTCATATGGGTTCCGACGTCATTACCATCGACTTTGACGGCGTGATTCCCGAGGATGCTTTGGCGGAGATCGAAGCGGAAGCCAACGGCGCGGTGTGGAGTAACCTTCCGCTGCGCATCTGGTATCCCTCGGAGGAAGAACTGCCCAACGTCCATTATCGGACGAAAAAGGCCCTGCCATGGCCCGTGCGGATCGTGGAGGTTCCCGGCTTTGACTGCTGCGCCTGCTGCGGCACTCACGTCAGTACCACGGGAGAGATCGGCGTTATCAAGCTGTTTTCGGCGGTGAATTTCCGGGGCGGCACCCGGATGGAAATGGCATGCGGCGGTCAGGCCATGAAGATCCTGAACGAGACTTACGCCCAGAATAAGCTGGTATCTCAGGCCTTTTCCGCCAAGATTTTTGAGACGGGGGCGGCGGCCCGGCGGATGAACGATCAGCTCGCGGCTCTCAAATTCCAGCTGACAGGTTTCCAGAGGAAGCTGTTTGCCCAGACTGCCGCCGGATATGAAAATGCCGGGAATGTACTCCACTTTGAAGATGGACTGGATGGCACGGGATTGCGGGAGCTGGCGGATGCCATCGCGGGCCATTGCGGTGGCTGGGCGGCGGTGTTCAGCGGCAGCGATGCCGAGGGCTACGGCTTCTGTCTTGCCGCCTGGGAGGGCGATCTGCGCCCCATGTGTAAGGAAATGACGGCGGCCCTCAATGGCCGGGGCGGCGGCAAGCCCGCCTTCCAGCAGGGCCGGGTGCAGGCGAATCAGAAGGAAATCACCGCCTTTTTTGCAACTGTACGATAAATTTCGGGATTTCACGGGAAAATTGTTCACAATTTCGACTTTTCTTCTCATCAAAGCTGTGGTATAATACCCCAAATTGGTTTTGCTTCGGACGAACCTGACACGAACACTGCGTTGACGGATGGAAGCGGACAGGCAGGGGATTCCATAACTTTCCACTTTCAACTATCAACTTTCAACTTTTTACGAAGGAGATTTCCATGGGACTTTTTGACAAGCTGTTCGGCACCCGCTCCCAGCGGGAGCTGAAAAAGATCCAGCCCACGGTGGATAAAATTCTGGCACTGGAGGAGCCTTACAAGGCCCTCAGCGAGGAAGAGCTGCGGGGCAAGACCGCCGAATTCAAGCAGCGGCTGGAAAATGGTGAGACGCTGGATGACCTGCTGCCTGAGGCCTTTGCCGCCATCCGGGAGGCTGCCGACCGGGTGCTGGGTATGCGGCCCTACCCCGTCCAGCTCATCGGCGGCATTGTGCTCCATCAGGGGCGCATCGCCGAAATGAAGACCGGTGAAGGTAAGACCCTGGTCGCCATTCTGCCCTGCTACTTGAACGCCCTGAACGGACGGGGCGTCCATGTGGTCACCGTCAACGACTATCTGGCGAAATACCAGTCCGAGTGGATGGGTAAGGTCTACCGCTACATGGGCCTGACCATCGGTCTGGTGATCCCCGGCATGTCCCCGGCAGAGCGCCGGGCTGCCTACGCCGCCGACATTACATACTGCACCAATAACGAGCTGGGCTTTGACTACCTCCGGGACAACATGGCCATCTACAAGCAGGAGCTGGTCCAGCGGGGCCACGCCTTTGCCATCGTGGACGAGGTGGACTCCATTTTGATCGATGAAGCCCGGACCCCCCTCATCATCTCCGGAAAGGGCGAGGATTCCTCCCAGCTTTACGAAATGGCGGACCGCTTTGTGTCCACCCTGCGCAAGCAGGTCTTTGCCAAGACCGAGGACAAGGAAGTTCACGACGACTACGACTGCGACTACTTTGTGGACGAAAAGTCCCGCACCGTGTCCCTGACCGCCTCCGGCATCGCCAAGGCCGAAAAATTCTTCGGCGTGGACAATCTGGCGGACGCGGAGAACACCACATTGTCTCACCACATCAACCAGGCCATGAAGGCCCGGGGCCTGATGAAAAAGGACATCGACTACGTGGTGAAGGACGGCGAAATTATCATCGTCGATGAGTTCACCGGACGGCTCATGTATGGACGCCGCTACAACGAGGGCCTGCATCAGGCCATCGAGGCCAAGGAGGGCGTCCGGGTGGCCAGCGAGAGTAAGACTCTGGCGACCATCACCTTCCAGAATTTCTTCCGTCTCTATGACAAGCTCTCCGGCATGACCGGTACCGCCCTGACGGAGGAAGAAGAATTTGGAGCCATTTATGCCCTGGATGTGGTGGAAATTCCCACCAACAAGCCCGTCATCCGCGTTGACCACACCGACGTGGTTTACAAGACCGAGAATGGTAAGTACCGGGCCATCGTGGAGCAGGTGAAGGAGTGCCACGCCAAGGGACAGCCTGTGCTGGTGGGCACCATTTCCATTGAAAAGAGTGAGCTGCTCAGCAAAATGCTCAAGCGGGAGGGCATCCCCCACAACGTGCTGAACGCCAAGCACCATGAGCAGGAGGCCCAGATCGTGGCCCAGGCCGGTAAATTCGGGGCGGTGACCATCGCCACCAACATGGCTGGCCGTGGTACGGACATCATGCTGGGCGGCAACGCGGAATTCCTTGCCAAGGCCGAGCTGGCGAAAACCGACCTGCCCGAAGAGCTTCTCCGGGAAGCCGATTCCCACGCAGAGACGGAGAATCCCGAAATTCTGGCAGTCCGTGAGCAGTACAAAGAGCTGCTGAAAAAGTACAAGGCATCCATTGCGGATGAAGCCGACAAGGTTCGCGCCGCTGGCGGCCTGTTCATCATCGGCACCGAGCGCCACGAATCCCGCCGGATCGACAATCAGCTGCGGGGCCGTTCCGGCCGTCAGGGCGACCCCGGTGAGAGCCGGTTCTACCTGAGCCTTCAGGACGACCTGATGCGGCTGTTCGCCACCGACAAGGTCATGGGCATGATGGATTCCCTGGGTCTGGACGAGGATACCCCCATTGACGCGAAAATTCTGTCGGGTGCCGTGGAAAACGCCCAGAAAAACGTGGAATCCCGGAACTTCCGGGCCAGAAAGAGCGTTCTGGAATATGACGACGTGATGAACACCCAGCGTGAGGTCATCTACGCCCAGCGGCAGAAGGTGCTGGACGGCGAGGACCTGCGGGAGAACATGATGACCATGCTCCGGGATGTGGTCGGCTCCGCTGTGACCGATGCCTTTGCCGATAACGGCGGCGTGGCGGACGAGGGGGGCCTCCACCGTCTGGCTGCCATCATGGAGGGCGTCTACTTTGCCAAGGGCACCCTGTCCGGCAGGAGCAATCAGCTCCTCGGCAAGAGCGGGGGGGAAATTTCTGATACCGTCTTCGAAATCGCCCAGCGTACCTATGAAGCCAAGGAAGTCGCCTACACCCCCGCCATCATGCGGGAGCTGGAGCGGGTGGTCATGCTCCGGGTGGTAGACGAATACTGGATGGACAACATCGATGCCATGGACGACCTGAAACAGGGCATCGGCCTGCGGGCCTACGGCCAGCATGACCCGGTGGTGGCCTACAAGGAAGAGGGCTACCAGATGTTCGAGGCCATGATCCGGGCTATCAAGGAGGAAACCATCCGCCGGATGTTCCTTGTCCAGCTGCGGACCAACCAGGAGGTCAAGCGGGAGAAGGTCGCCAAGGAGACCGGCACCGCCGGGGCTGCGGCAGCCACGGTCAAGAAGCAGCCCGTCCGCACCGCCGGGAAAAAGGTCGGCCCCAACGACCCCTGCCCCTGCGGCAGCGGTAAGAAATATAAGAAGTGCTGTATGCAGAAGGACAAATTAGCCGACTAAATAGACAGCTGTAGGGGGCGATGCCCACATCGCCCCTTCCGTACGTAACGCGTTTTCGCCGGAAGAATGTGGGAATTGCTTTGCGCTGCCGCAGGGCCGATGTGGGCATCGGCCCCTACGGTATTATTCATTCAATATGATCATTACAAAGAGAAAAGGTACATTGGAATATTTGACCGCCGAGGGCATCTCCGTTCCCCACGGCTTCACCACCCGCTATGGCGGCGTCAGTGAGGGCAGCCAGTGGAGCCTCAATTTGGCCTTTGGCCGGGGTGACACCATGGAAAACGTGGAGGAAAATCTCCGCCGCCTTGGGGCAGCCGTGGGCTTTGACCCGGAAAAGCTGGTGATGACCCGGCAGACCCACTCCGATATTGTCCGGGTGGTGACGGAAAAAGACTGCGCCGGGTTCTGCCACCGGGACTACCCGGAGTGCGACGCGCTGGTGACGGGTACCCCCGGGGTGACCCTGCTGGTATTTACCGCCGACTGCACGCCGCTGCTGTTCCATGACCCTGTCACCGGGGCGGTGGGCGCGGCCCACGCGGGTTGGCGGGGCACGGCCCAGAGCATCGGCGTGAAGACTGTGGAAGCCATGGTGAGAAATTTTGGCTGCAAGCCGGAAAACATCTGCGCCGCCATCGGCCCCAACATTGCCCAGTGCCATTTTGAAACTGACGGCGATGTACCCGCCGCCATGGTGGAGGCCTACGGCCCCGAGGCGGAATCCTTTGTGGAGCGCCGGGGCGAAAAGTATTATCTGGACTTAAAAGGCATCAACGCTCTGGCTCTGCGCCGTGCGGGGGTACAAAGCATTGAAATCAGCGGCGTATGCACCTACTGCCAGTGTGACCGTTTCTGGTCCCACCGGGCCAGCCGCGGAGAGCGCGGCTCTCAGGGCGCGGTCATCTGCTGCAAGGAGGTTTGCCGATGAAAAGACTGATCTGCTTTCTGCTGGCGCTGGGGATGCTCATGGCGCTGCTGTCCGGCTGCTCCCGGGAAATTGACAATTCCGGCTATGTAGCCACCGGTGACGCCATTCTGATGGAGGGCGAGGAGCCTACGGAAGCCGAGGAAGAGGAGGACGCCCAGAATCTGGTGCTGGCCTACTACCCGGGCCGGTCCCTGAATCCCGTTTTCGGCAGCGACTACACCAACCGGGTGCTGATGTCCCTGATGTATCAGGGCCTGTTCGCTGTTGACAACGATAAAAACGTGACGCCCATTCTCTGCGCCAGCTATAAGGTCTCCACCAACAACCGGAACTGGACCTTTTATCTGGAGGAGGGGGCTACCTTCTCCGATGGCACCAAGGTCACCGCCGCGGATGTGGTGGCTACCTACCAGAGGGCCATGGAGAACGACTACTACAAGTACCGCTTCTATAAGCACCTGCTGGACGTGGAGGCTACGGAGGACGGGGGCATCCTGTTCCAGACGGACACGGATTTCCAGAACCTGCCCCTGCTGCTGGACGTGCCCATTGTCAAGGCTTCCGATGTGGACAAAACCGCCCCGGGGGAAATTCCCATCGGCAGCGGTCCCTACGTATTCGTGGAGACCAGCAGCGGCGCTGTTTTGCAGCGGGACCCCAACTGGTGGTGCGGCGCGCTGAAGATCCCCGCCCGGGACCAGACCATTGATCTGGTGGCGGTGAGCAGCACGGCAGAGGTCCGTGACGCGTTCCAGTTTAACGGCGAGAATTCCGTCAGCGTGGTGTGCACCAATCCTATGAGCGACTCCTTTGCCGAATACCGCTGCGACTACGAGCTGTGGGAGATCGAGAGCGGGTATATGCTCTACATCGGCTGCAACATTCTCTACTCGGAGCATTTTGACGACGGCACCCTGCGGACCTTCCTGACCTATGGCATCGACCGGGAGACCCTGGCGGAATCCGCCTACAACGGCCTGGTGGACGCGGTGACCCTGCCATGCTCGCCTTCCGTCTCTTACTATAACAAGAGTCTGGCGTCTAAGTACGCCTATGATCCCATGAAGTTTATCGACAGGCTGTCCAGCTACCGGATCCCCCAGAAGGATGGAAAGGATAAGGAGATGCGGCTGCTGGTGAACTCCGATGACTCTGCCCGCACCCGGATCGCCCGGGAGATCGCCAGCACGCTGACAGACCTGGGCCTGCCCTGTACCACGCTGGAAGCCAGCGGCACCACGTTTAAAAATATCATCGTGGCGGGCAGCTACGATATCTATCTGGGTATGACCCGGCTCAGCCCGGACATGGATCTGACGGAATTCTTCCGCCCCTACGGCGAAATGGGCTGGGGCGGCCTTTCCAACGAGATCCTATACAACATGTGCCTGAAAGCCCTGGAGGATACCGGCAATTTCTACAACTTCTATCAGAAGCTGGCGGAGGATGGCCGGATCATCCCCCTGATGTTCGGCTACTATAATGTCTACGCCCACCGTGGCCTGCTGCCGGACCTGAACCCCTCCCGGGACAACGTGTTCTATTACTCCATGGGCAAGAGCATGGAGGATATCTACATTGAGGAAACCGGGGAAGAATAACGCGATAAACTGTCTGTACTGCGGACAATTTACCATAATATTACGGAAAACCTGAAAGGATGAGAAGTATGAAACGAATCATTGCAATGATGCTTGCGCTGACACTGATGCTTTGTGGCTGCGGCGGAAAGGCGGAAGCGCCCAAGGCGGAAGCCACCCAGCCGGCTCCCACTGTGGCGGAGACCATTGAGGAACCCACCACCGAGCCCACCACGGAAGCCACCGAACCTCCCGTCTATCGCAACCCCCTGAACGGTGAGATCATTGATGAGCCTTACACCGACCGGCTCTTTGCCTGCACCATCAGCAACATGCAGGAGAATCTGCCCCACGTGAATCTGTGCAAGGCGGATGTGGTCTTTGAGACCTATGTCAACATGAACAACATCGTTCGCTGTCTGGCGCTGTACAGCAACATCGAGGATGTGGAGGCCATTGGCTCCATGCGTTCCACCCGGCCCATTTTCAACGACCTGGCCCAGCACTATGGCCTGATCGTGGCCCATGCCGGCGGTTCCAACACTGCGCTGAAGGACGCGCTGGAGCGGAATATCGAGAACTTTAACGTGGAAAACTGGGACGTGATGCAGAATGTCACCACCTCCTACCGGGACAAGACATATAACCGCTCCCTGGAGAACAGCCTGTTCAGCATCGGCTCCGGCTTGAAGGAGTACGCCGAGTTCGCGGGCTACGCAATGAGCCTGGAGCGGGACTACGGCTTCCGCTTTACCGAGGATGGTGTGCCTGCGGGCGGTGAGGATGCCGCGGAGATCACCATCCACCTGAATTACAAGCAGGCCAAGAAGGACACGATCATGGTCTATGACGAGGAGCTGGGCAAGTATGCCTGGAAGCAGTACGGCAAGATCATGCAGGACCAGATCTCCGGGGAGACCGAGGCCTTCACCAATGTGCTGATCCTGTCCGCCGACGTGACCAACGAGGGGCTGTACCACTACGCCGACTTTGATGCCGGCGGCACCGGCTTCTACGCGTGCGGCGGCAAGCTGATCCCCATTACCTGGACCTGCGCCGGTGAGAGAGAACCCTTCAACTTCTTCATGGAGGATGGGCAGGAGCTGCAGATCGGCGTTGGCAATACCTACATCGCCATTCTCCCTGCGGACGGCTCTGTGGAGTACTAAGCTTTCAATCAAAAAAGGGCAGAAAGGCCGCGGCTTTTCTGCTCTTTTTGTGCGTAATTCGCGGACAAATGTCCATGCTAAAACTGCTGTAAAATTTTATGAGCAGTTTGCACCGAAAAATTGCAATCTACAGTTGGTTTTGTACAAAATTGACAGTTTACAACCTTGGAAGGGTATGGTATCATAAATCCGTACGGTGATATCGAATGCGTACATAAAAAAGTAAATTTGCTGCCTGAGGCAGTAATAAAAATGGAGGAATTACCATGTCTGTCAAAGTTGCAATTAATGGTTTTGGCCGTATCGGCCGTCTGGCTTTCCGTCAGATGTTCGGCGCTGAGGGCTTCGAGATCGTCGCCATCAACGATCTGACCTCTCCCAAGATGCTGGCTCACCTGCTGAAGTACGATTCCACTCAGGGCAACTACGCTGCTCAGGGCCATGTCGTCGAGGCTGGCGAGGACAACATTGTTGTTGACGGCAAGAAGATCACCATCTACGCTAAGGCCAACGCTGCCGAGCTGCCCTGGGGCGAGCTGGGTGTCGACGTTGTTCTGGAGTGCACCGGCTTCTACACCTCCAAGGCTAAGGCTCAGGCTCACATCGACGCCGGCGCCAAGAAGGTCGTCATCTCCGCTCCCGCTGGCAACGACCTGCCCACCATCGTTTACAACGTCAACCACGAGACCCTGACCAAGGAAGACAACATCATCTCCGCCGCTTCCTGCACCACCAACTGCCTGGCTCCCATGGCTAAGGCTCTGAACGACGGCTGGAAGATTCAGTCCGGCATTATGTGCACCATCCACGCTTACACCGGCGACCAGATGATCCTGGACGGCCCCCAGCGCAAGGGTGACCTGCGCCGCTCCCGTGCCGGCGCCGTGAACATCGTTCCCAACTCCACCGGCGCTGCCAAGGCCATCGGCCTGGTCATCCCCGAGCTGAACGGCAAGCTGATCGGCGCTGCCCAGCGTGTTCCCACCCCCACCGGCTCCACCACCATCCTGAACGCCGTTGTTGAGGGCAATCCCACCAAGGAAGAGATCAATGCACAGATGAAGTCCGAGGCCACCGAGTCCTTCGGCTACAACGAGGACGAGATCGTCTCCTCCGACATCATCGGCATGCGCTTCGGCTCCCTGTTCGATGCCACCCAGACCATGGTCATCAACCTGGGCAACGGCACCAGCCAGGTGCAGGTCGTGTCCTGGTACGACAACGAGAACTCCTACGTTTCTCAGATGTGCCGCACCATCAAGCACTTCGCTACCCTGCTGTAATCAGTAGAATAGAGATTTACTTGAACTTCACCGCCCCGTGCCTTCCGCACGGGGCGGTTCATTATTTTGTGTACGAAAAAGCATATTCGTAGGGCGCGGTCATGACCGCGCCGACCACGTACTGGTTTTGAGCGGGTATCATTCAACGAGGAAACGCGAAAGCCGTTACAGATCGGCGGGGTCATGACCCCGCCCTACGAAAAAAAGTATTTCGTGAAAAAGGCTGTAAAAGTCAGAAAACTGTGCTATAATGTAGGAAATGTCTGATGGACGCTCCTTATGTTTCTTTGCGAGGATCTTCTATGGAAAAGCTGAATCATGCCCAGCTGGAACTGCGGGAAATGGACGAACTGGCGGCGGGCAATTCCCCGGTGCACCGCCTGAATCCATTGTGTAAGCTTCTGGTGACGGTTTTCTATATTGCGGCGGTGGTGTCGTTTCCCAAGTACGACCTGTCCGCGCTGGTGGTGATGGTGCTCTACCCCGTGCTGCTGTTTCAGGCGGCGGGGATCCCCGTGGGGCTGTGCTTTCACAAGCTGCGCATCGTCCTGCCGCTGGTGTGCGCCGTGGGACTGGTGAACCCCTTCCTTGACCACACGCCCCTGATGCGGCTGGGCGGCCACGTGGTCACCGGCGGCATGGTGTCCATGGTGACGCTGATGCTGAAAGGAATCTTTTCCCTGATGGCTTCCTTTCTTCTTATCGCCACCACCTCCATCGACACCCTCTGCGCCGCCCTGCGGATGCTCCACGTCCCGGATATTCTGGTGACCCTGCTGTTGCTGACCTACCGCTACATCGGTGTCATGCTGGAGGAGGTGTCCATTATGACGCAAAGCTACAGCCTCCGGGCCCCGGGGCAGAAGGGCATCCACATTTCCGCCTGGGGCTCCTTTCTGGGCCAGCTGCTGCTGCGCAGCATGGATCGGGCGGAGGCGCTGTATCATAGTATGCTCCTGCGGGGCTTCCGGGGGGAATACTATTACGCGGAGGTGCCCAAATGCGGTATTTCTGGCGTGATGTTTACGGCTGTTTGCTGTGTGGCTTTCCTGTGCGCCCGGTTGGTCAATCTCCCGGCACTGCTGGGAAGCCTGTTTGTGAGGTAAGCCTATGATCGAATTTCAGAACGTATCATTTTCCTACGGGGACGCCCCGGTGGTGGAGAATCTCAGCTTTTCCATCAAAAAAGGCGAGACGGTGGGCCTGATCGGCGCCAACGGCGCGGGGAAGTCTACCATCATGAAGCTGATGCTGGGGCTGATCACCGGCAGCGGTGAGATCAAGGTGGACGGCCTGCCGATATGCAAAGAGAATCTGTCGGAGATCCGTAAAAAGATCGGCTTTGTTTTGCAGGATTCCGACAATCAGATGTTCATGCCCACGGTCTACGAGGACATGATCTTCGGCCCCCGGAACTACGGCCTGAGCAAAGAGGAGACGGAAAAACGGGTGGACGCAGTCCTCGCTCAGTTGGGATTGCAGGACCTGAAACACCGGCACAACCACAAGATCTCCGGCGGCGAAAAGCGGATGGCAGCCATTGCCACCATTCTTGCCATGGAGCCGGAGATGATCCTCATGGACGAGCCTTCTACGGCTCTCGACCCAGTGAACCGCCGTACGGTGATCAACACCATCAACCGCCTGCCCCAGACCAAGCTGATCGCTTCCCACGATCTGGACATGATCCTGGATACCTGCCAGCGGGTGATCCTCCTGTCCCACGGGGCCATTGTCGCCGACGGGGACGCGGAGACCATCCTCCAGGACAAGGCTCTGCTGGAAGATAACCGCATGGAACTGCCCTTCTGCTTACAGGGCTGGAAAGGGAGAATGTAAGGCCAAAGGGGAAGGCTTTCTTTCGCATTCAGGTGAATAATTCTGCCAGCAATGGCAAACAATACCTCCGAACGCAATGTTTGGAGGTATTTTTCTATGAATCATACACGTATTGTTGCTTTCCTCTGTGCGGTTATCTGCGCCTTTGGCCTCTGCGCCGGGGCTTCTGCCGTGGAGATCGACAGCGGCAGCACCTACTGCTTCGGCACCGGGGATTTTTCTGATGAGGAAATTACTGGCATCTGCATCACTGACTTACCGGATGACCTTGGCGCGCTGATGCTGGGGAGCCGCGTCCTGCGGGAGGGGGATGTGCTCACTGCCCAGCAGATGGCCCAGATGACCCTGTGCCCGCTGGACACGGAAACGGACAAAACGCTGGAGGTGGGTTATCTGCCCATCTATTCCGGGCGGGTGGCCGAGGGAGAGATCATGACCATTTCCATCCGGGGCAAGGAGAATAAGGCCCCGGTGGCGGAGGATTCCGCACTGGAGACCTACAAAAACCTGCCCAATACGGGGAAATTGAAAGCCTTTGACCCGGAAAATCAGCCACTGACCTACACCGTTACCCGACAGCCCCGCCGGGGCACGGTGACGATCGCCGAGGATGGCAGCTTCACCTATACCCCCAAAAAGAATAAGGTGGGCGTGGATTCCTTCGTCTATACCGCTGCTGACCCGGCGGGGAAGGTGTCCCGGGAGGCCACCGTCACCATCACCATTCTGAAGCCCGGCGATGAGACCCAGTATACGGACACCGCCGGGAAGGACTGCCGCTTCGCCGCCGAGTGGATGAAGCAGACCGGGATTTTCACCGGGGAAAGTGTGGGGGAAGCCTACTGCTTTTCTCCGGAACGGCAGGTGACCCGTGGGGAGTTCGTGACCATGCTGGTAAAGGCGCTGGACATTCCTGTTGACGAGGACGTGACCCAAACCGGCTACGCCGATGACATCCCCCTGTGGCTCCAGCCGTATCTCGCGGCGGCGGTGCGCTCCGGCCTGACAGATGGGCTGGAAAACCAGCAGGTCTTTGAACCGGACAGCCCCATTACCGCCGCGGAAGCGGACGTGCTTCTGAAAAACGCCCTGAACCGGGAGGAATCCTGCATCGCCCCAGAGGAGCTGCCCCTGACCCGTGCCCAGGCCGCCTGCGCATTGTATGACGCAGCAAAGGAGATCCAGAATCAGGGCATCAACGAGGTTTTATAAAAACCGTTTGTCATCCTGAGCGAGCAACGCGAGTCGAAGGATCTACCCGCGTCGCTCATCAGAACGGGAAAGATCCTTCGACTGCGCACTTCGCATTATGTTTGTGGAGTGACTGCTACCGGCAGTCATTCATCCAAATCGCTGACGCTATGCTCAGGATGACAGGCACATTATATACTAAAACCTGATTAAAAACTTTAAATCTTTCCGGTCTGAATTGCGTCAGAATGCGTTATCTTCCTTGATGGGCGTCAGCCCATCTGCGTCATCTGCCTTTTTTGACACAATTCATCCTCGGAAATCTTTTAAAGCTTTCAATCAGGTTTTAGTATTAAATGCAAGGGGCGGATTTTCCGCTCCTTTTTTGCACCTTTCCCGGAATTTCGCCTATACTGGTGACAGGAGGTGCGATATGGATTCCTTTGTTCTCATGGCGCTGGTTGCCACCTTGGGCACGTGGTTCGTCACGGCCCTTGGCGCGGCGACGGTGGTTTTCTTTACATCCCCCCGGCCGAAGGTGCTGAATCTCATGCTGGGGTTCTCGGCGGGGGTCATGATCGCGGCCAGCTTCTGGTCGCTTTTAGAGCCTGCTATTGCCCGGGCGGAGCAGCTGTCGGGGCCGCCTGCCTGGTTGGTTGCCACAGTGGGGTTTCTTACGGGGGCGCTGTTTCTCTGGGCGTCGGATAAGCTGGTGTCCCGGTCCCTGGGGAAGGTGGAGAGCGGCGGCGTCCGGCGGATCATTCTGCTGGTGCTGTCCATCACCCTTCACAACATCCCTGAAGGGCTGGCGGTGGGCGTGGCCTTTGGCGCGCTCCAACAGGGATGCTCCACGGAGAGCCTGATGGGGGCGGTGTCCGTGGCAGTGGGCATCGGATTGCAGAATTTTCCCGAGGGGGCGGCGGTGTCGGTGCCCCTGCGCCGGGAGGGGTGGAGCAGGGGCAGGAGCTTCCTTGTGGGGCAGGCTTCGGCGCTGGTGGAGCCGGTGGCCGGAGTGCTGGGAGCATGGCTGGTGCTGTACGTAGAAAGTATGCTCCCCTACGCCCTGTCCTTCGCGGCAGGGGCCATGATTCTGGTGGCTGTCCACGAGCTGATCCCGGAGTGTCAGAAAAACCAGTCTGAACAGCCCTATTTCGCAACCATGGGCATCGTGCTGGGCTTTGCCGCCATGATGCTGCTGGACGTGATGCTGGGTTGACTTTCGGCGGTTTCCGGGCTATACTGAAAGATAAGAGGTGATACCAATGAAAAAACGTCAAATTTCCGAATTTGTCTCCCGGTTTGCCACCCCGGCGGTGCTGATCTTGCTGGGCTTGGTGCTGATCTTCTGCCCGGATACGGCCTCCGCCCTGATCTCCAAAGTGGTGGGCTGGGGCCTGCTGATGGCGGGCATTATCGTGGCAGTGGCCATGGTGGTGGACAGAAACTGGTCTGTGTCCCGGATTCTGACGATTCTGGTTCTTGTAGGCTTGGGCCGTTGGCTCATGAACCACCCGCTGGCCTGGGCGGCCTGGGGCGGACGGATCATCGGCGTTTTGCTCCTGCTGCGGGGCATCCGGGACTTTACCCAGTCCGACTTTACCCAGGGGAAGGTATTGTCCGTGGTGACGGCGGTGCTGGGATTGGGGCTGATTTTGCTGCCCATGACTGCGTCCCGGATGGTGTTTTCCCTGTGCGGCGTGGTGATTCTTGCGGTGGGCGGCGGTATGCTGGCCGAGCGCATCTGGGAGAAAAAGAACTGGGAGGATGATGACCCCAACATCATCGACGCCCTGTGATGCTGGCATCCTGCGCCCTTGATGGCCGCACCGGGCACGAAGCCGGGCGGGCGCTGCTTGCCCAGCTTTACATGGAAGCCGTTGGACAGCCCCTGCCGCCGATCGTAATTGGAGAGTGGGGGAAGCCTGCCTTTTTGGACAGTGACTGGCATTTTTCCATCAGCCACACGAAAAACCACGCATTTTGTGTGCTGGCGAAGGAAAATGTCGCCATTGACGCGGAGGAATTAGACCGCCGGGTAAATCTATCCCTTGCGGAAAAAGTCCTCTCTCCCAGTGAAAAAGCCCAGTTTGACGCTGCCGCCGACAAAACCAGAGCCTTGCTGACCTTCTGGGTATTGAAGGAAGCGGCGGCAAAGCTCAGCGGCTTAGGGCTGCACGGCTATCCCAACGACACCGCCTTTTCTCTGGACGATCCCCGTGTTCGGGAACGGGACGGCTGTTTGATTGCAATCTTTACAGAAGGAGAAACCTATGCTGTTTGACACCCACGCCCACATGGATGACCGGGCATTTGATGAAGACCGGGAAGAACTGCTGGCCCGCCTGCCGGATCAGGGCATCGGACTGCTCATGAATCCGGGCTGTTCGCTGGCATCCTCCCGGAACGCGGCGGCGCTGGCGGAGCGGTACGACTATATCTACGCCGCAGTCGGTTCCCACCCGGACGCCGCCGACGAGGTAAACCAAGAAGTTCTGGATGAATACAGAATGTTATGTAAACAGAATAAAAAAATACTTGCCATCGGCGAGATCGGGCTGGACTACCACTATGAGGACATCCCCAGACAGCGCCAGCAGGAGGCCTTCCGTGCCCAGATGGCCCTGGCGGCGGAGCTTGACCTGCCCGTCATCGTCCACGAGCGGGAAGCCCACGAGGACGGTCTGCGCATCGTGGAGGAATTTCCCACGGTGAAGGGCGTGTTCCACTGCTATTCCGGCTCCGCCGAGATGGCGAAGTGGCTGGTGAGCCGGGGCTGGTACATCGGTTTCACGGGCGTGCTGACCTTCAAGAACGCCCGCAAAGCTGTTGAGACTGCCGTCTCCATTCCGCTGGACCGAATTGTGCTGGAAACCGACTGCCCCTATATGTCCCCGGAACCCTTCCGGGGAAAACGCAACGACCCCGGCAGGCTCTACCGCATGGCGGAAAAATTAGCGGAAATTCGCGGCTTGTCTGTGGAAGAAATCCATAGAATCACCATGGAAAACGGAAAACGGCTGTACCGCCAGAATTAGGGTAGGGCGGGGGCTTGCCCCGGGCATCTGCGAAGCAGATGCCCGAAGAACCAACAGATTCCTCGGGCATTGCAATTTTTCCTTCTATTTAATACACCACGGCATCGTCAGCGGTGAAGCCGCCAAGGGAATTTTCCTTCACCTGAACGCAGATAAAGGTAATTCCACAATCCTCTGACGCGGAGAACTGCCGCTTTGCTGCGGGGGCAACTTTCAGCCAGTCGCCTGCGGCAAGGGCGATTTCTTCCCCGTCAATCACGGCCTTGCCCTTGCCGGACAGGATCCCGTAGATTTCTTCGTTGCACTTGTGAGCGTGAACGAAGGGAACACCCGTACCTGCGGGGAGCTGATTGACGCTGACTTCCGCTCCGGTCAGGGCAAGCTTCTCGTGCAGTTCCACTCTGCCTTCATTGCCAATATTTGTTTTTGCGTAGTTTTTCATGGTGTGTACCTCCAAATGGATTCGCAATTTCGATTGCCTGACGGTAGTTTATCACCGGGTGCATCCAAAAACAAGTACGCACTTTTTTATAACTGTATACTATTTTTAGAATGTATGGTATTCTGTGACTGTGAGGTGACTTGTGTACATGAAAACGAAAGACGAATTACCAGCCTGCCCCGTGGCGACTGCTGTTGCGTTGATTGGTGGGAAGTGGAAGCTGCTGATCCTGCGCAACCTGAAAACACGACCATGGAGATTCAATGAACTGTTAAGGGATTTGGATGGGATATCCCAAAAGGTGCTGACCGACAGCCTGAGGCAGATGATCGATGACGGCCTTGCTTACCGTCACGACTATCAGGAGCTGCCGCCGAGAGTTGAGTACGGCTTGACAGATTTGGGCCGGGAGATGCTGCCGATCATTGATGCGCTGGCTGATTTCGGAAACTACTATAAATCCGTTCTGAAACAATAAATGATCCTCCGTATGCAACCATACGGAGGATTTTGGCTTATTTATGGAAGAATGCGGCGGCGATGGCACCGGGGCCTGCGTGGGTGCCTACCACACTTCCGATGCTGGTGTAGCGCAGGGAGTCCACACCGCCCTCCCACAGGGGCGCGCTGTCGTCCATGTACTTTTTCAGCAGAGCGTCAGACAGGCCGGTATAGCCCAGCAGAATGGGCATGGAGAAGTCAATACCGCCGGTCTTGCCGATCTCCTGCACCAGCAGGTTGTTGCCCTGCTTGGAGCCGCGGGCCTTGCCCAGCATATTGATGACGCCGTCCTTCACGTTGACCACGGGCTTGATGTTCAGCAGCCCGCCCGCAAAGGCCACGGCGGCGGAGATGCGCCCGCCCTTTTTCAGGTATTCCAGGGTGTCCAGCATGGCGATCAGGCAGATGTCCTCCTTCTTCTGTTCCAGCCGGGCGGCGATCTCGGCGGCTTCCATGCCGGAGCAGGCACACTGCAGGGCGTACTCCGTCAGAATGCCCGCGCCAAGGGTCACGCTGCCGCTGTCCACCACGTAGATGTTATCGTAGTCCTCGGCGGCGATCCGGGCGCTCTGGCAGGTGCCGGAGAGCTGGGAGGCCAGGGTGATGACTACAGCACTGTCCCCGGCGGCGGCGACCTCCTCGAACACCTTCTCAAAGGCGGCGGGAGTGGCCTGGCTGGTGGTGGGGAGCACGTCACTTTCGATGAGCTTGTTGTAGAATTCCTCGTGGGTGATGGTGATGCCGTCGATATATTCCTCGGTACCGAAATTCACGGTCAGAGGAACGATCTCCACCTGCCCCCTCAACTCCGGGGCCAGGTCTGTGGTAGAGTCAATGATGATTCTGACACGCATGGGGTATCCTCCTTATTTTAGAAACAGATGCAGCAGATTCTGGTACAATTTGCTGGTGTAGGGCTGGTAGCGCATGGGCAGATCCAGCCACATTTTTTTGTCCACGATGCTCTTTTTGTGGGAGAAAGCGTCGAAGCCCTCACGGCCGTGGTAGGCACCCATGCCGCTTTCGCCCACGCCGCCGAAACCCATCTCGCTGGTAGCCAGATGGATGATGGTGTCGTTGATGCAGCCGCCGCCGAAGGGCAGGCGGGTGCGGTACTGCTCAATTTGTTCGGCATTCCGGCTGAACAGGTAGGCAGCCAGGGGCTTGCCGCCGGATTCTACAAAGGAAATGACCTCTTCAAATTTGTCAAAGGTCAGAATGGGCAGCAGAGGTCCGAAAATCTCCTGCCCCATAACGGGGTCGTCAGGGGTCACGTCGGACAGAATGGTGGGCGCGATGCGGCAGGCGGCGGGGTCCGTCTCTCCGCCAAAAACCACCTTTTCCCGGGAAATCAGGCCGCAGAGACGGTCAAAATGCTTCCGGTTGATGATTTTTCCGTAGTCGGGGTTTTCAAGGGGGTTCGGGCCAAACTGGGCGGTGATCTGCTTTTTCAGTTCCGTAATCAGCTGTTCTTTCACGGAAGCGTGGCAGAGGATGTAGTCCGGGGCCACGCAGGTCTGGCCGCAGTTCAGGAACTTGCCGAAGACGATGCGCTTTGCCGCCAGCTGGATGTCCGCGCTGGCATCCACGATGCAGGGGCTTTTGCCGCCCAGCTCCAGCACGGCGGGGGTCAGATGCTCCGCAGCCCGGCGCAGCACTTCCTTGCCAACGGCCTGGGAGCCGGTGAAGAAAATCAGGTCAAATTTCTGTTCCAGAAGGACGCTGTTTTCCTGCCGCCCGCCGGTGACCACGGTGACAAATTCCGCCGGGAAGCAGTCTTCAACCAAAGACTTGATGATTTCGGCAGTGGCGGGGGAGTAGGCGCTGGGCTTGAGGATGGCGGTGTTGCCCGCCGCGATGGCATCTACCAGTGGCTCCATGGACAGCAGGAACGGATAGTTCCAGGGACTCATGATCAGGGTGTTTCCGTAGGGCACGCTCTGGGTGAAGCTGTGGGAATGGAACTGGGCAAGAGGTGTCCACACGGTCTTGGGCCGGGAAAACTTGCGGATATGCTTTCGCATATAGGTGATTTCCGACAAAACCATGCCGATTTCGCACATAAAGCTTTCGGTTTCGCTCTTGCCCAGATCGGATTTCAGGGCGGAGCAGATCTCCGGCTGGCGGGCGCTCACGGCCTTATAAAGCTTATCGAGGGCTTCCAGACGGAAGGAAACGGGCAGTGTTGCGCCGGTGCGGAAGTAGTCCCGCTGGCTCTTCACAAGGGCCTCAGCTTGCCTGCTTTCCATGGCGCACCTCCTTCACCGCCGCGACCTGGCGGTAGAATCCTTCCAGCTCCGCTTTCGTCATCAGCCGGGGCACGGGGTACAGGGGATTGGCCTCCTTCTCCGCGTGGGCCGCCATGACGGGAATGTCCGCTTCCTGAATGCCTTCCAAATGGGCGGGGATGTTCATGCGGGCGTTGAGATTCCGAATAGCCTGAATAAATTTTGCGGAGGCAATTTCATCGGATTCCTCCGCAGTGCACACGCCCGCGGCAATGCCCAGCTCATGGAGTTTCCCGTGGATGCAGGGGCCGTAGCTTTCCAGCACGTAGGGCATGATCACCGCGTTGGCAAGGCCGTGGGGGATGTTGTACTGGCCCCCAAGGGAGTGGGCTACGGCGTGGATATAGCCCACGTAGGAGCGGGTGAAGGCCACGCCGGCGGCATAGGCGGCGGTGAGCATATTGGCCCGGGCCTCCATGTTCTGCCCATCCCGGTAGGCGGTTTCCACGTTCTCAAAGACCAGCCGGGTGGCTTCCAGGGCCTTTTCCCGGGTCAGACGGGTGGTGGAGCGACCAATGTAGGCCTCCACCGCGTGGGTCAAGGCGTCCATGCCGGTGGTGGAGGTCAGATGGGGCGGCAGGGAGCAGGTGAGACTGGCGTCCAGTACCGCATAGCGGGGGATCAGCACGAAATCGTTCATGACGTATTTGTGCTTCTTTTCACTGTCGGTGATCACCGCCGCAAGAGTAGTCTCGCTGCCGGTTCCGGCGGTGGTGGGGATGGCAATGAGGGTGGGCAGCTTGTGAAGAATGCGAAGGGTGCCTTTCAGCTTGCCCAGCGGGGTCCGGGGCCGGGCGATCCGGGCGCCCACGGCCTTGGCGCAGTCCATGGAGGAGCCGCCGCCGATAGCGATCAGGGCCTGACAGTTGTCCCGGCGGTACAGCCACAGGGCGGACTCTAGGTTGTCCACGGTGGGATTGGGCCGGGTCTCGGAATAGACGGTGTAGCTGACACCGCATTCATCGAGAGCGGCTTCCAGCTGCCCGGCGATGCCGCTGCGGACAATGCCCTCGTCGGTGACGATGAGCACCTGCTGAATGTGTTTTTTGGTGAATACGGTGCTCAGCTCGGCGCAGCTGCGGAAGATCTCCGGCTCCCGATAGGGGAGCACCGGCAGGGCGGCCCGCAGCACGAATTGCACCGTGCGGCAGTAAAAGGCTTTGATGGGGTTCATTGCAGTCCCTCCTGACAGATTCTGCGTAAATTTTTGGTGATGGTATCCAGAGCGGCATAGAAAATCATTCGTTCCCGCTCAGTGAGGCCCGCCCCGGCCTGTTCCACGGCAAGCTCCGCCCGCCGGGACAGTTCCTCCGCAACGGCCTGTCCCTCCGGGGTGAGCCGAAGGCAGCCCCGGTAGCGGTTCCCGCCAACGCCGTCCTTGGTGACCAGCCCTTTGGTTTCCAGAATGGACAGCATCCGGGAGACATCCGCCTTGTCCCGGTCGCACAGCTCTGCCAGCTTGGGCGCGGTCAGCCCCTCGGGATTGCGGTAGAGGGTCAGAAGGTAGGTGACATGGGAGGCTTTCAGGGCATATTTGGACAGTTCCTCCCCTGCGATCTTGTGCCAGCAGCGGTTGATCTCCGCAATGGCCAGGGAGAATTTTTCAAAACGGTCAAGCATGGGAGGTTCCTTTCTGGGGACAATTGTAAACCCACGATTTGGCATTCCATACAAGTTGATGGCTCAACTTTTGGCAGTATACCACAAAGAAGTTGAATTGTCAACATCTTTGCAAGGGGATTTGTGCTTGCTGTATTGCCCGAGCAGTACATCAAATTGGAATTTGCGAAGCAAAGCCTTCCCCTTTGGGGAAGGCTTGATGTGCGAAATTTCAATTTGTCAGTTAGAAAATGCTGGATTTGCAAAAAAGAACCCGCCCTGCGCAAGCAGGGCGGGAAACGATTGTATTGATTGGAAATCAGCCCTTCTCGGCCATTTCCTTCAGGGCGTCCTTGCGGCTGAAGTTGGCGCGGCCCTTCTCGTCGAAGCCCATGAACTTGACCCAGGTCATGTCGCCCAGGTTCAGCACGTCCTCGACCTTCTCCACCCGGCGGTTCTCCAGCTTGGAGATGTGCACCATGCCGTCGTGGCCGGGAGCGATCTCCACGAACGCGCCGATGGGCAGGATGCGGACGACCTTGCCGTAGTACAGCTTACCCACCTCGGGCACGAAGCAGATGTCGTCTACCATCTTCTTGGCAGCGTTGGCGGCAGCGGCGTCCACAGCGGAGATGAACACGGAGCCGTCATCGTCGATGTCCACCTTGGCGCCGGTGTCAGCGCAGATCTTCTGGATGGTCTTGCCGCCGGAGCCGATGACCTCACGGATCTTCTCCACGGGGATCTTCATGGAGATCATCTTGGGGGCGTACTCGGAAACCTCCTCACGGGGCGCGGGGATGGCCTTCAGGATAATCTCGGAAATGATCTCCAGACGGGCCTTGCGGCAGCGCTCCAGCGCGTCGGCGATGATCTCCATGGTCAGACCCTTGTTCTTTAGGTCCATCTGAATGGCGGTGATGCCCTCGGTGGTACCGGCGACCTTGAAGTCCATTTCGCCGTGGAAGTCCTCAACACCCTGAATGTCGGTGAAGGTTCTCCACTCGCCGGTCTCCTGATCGGAGATCAGGCCGCAGGAAATGCCGGCAACGGGC
Organism: Eubacteriales bacterium; assembly: GCA_030539285.1. Lineage (GTDB taxonomy): Bacteria > Bacillota > Clostridia > Oscillospirales > Oscillospiraceae > Faecousia. The sequence continues at coordinate 1,601 of JAUNSH010000025.1, read as the reverse complement.
CGCTTGATGGGCACGCCGGCGTCCATCAGAGCCAGGGTAGAGCCGCAGATGGAGCCCTGAGAGGTGGAGCCGTTAGAGGACAGCACCTCGGACACCACACGGATGGCGTAGGGGAACTCCTCCACGCTGGGGATCACGGGCAGCAGGGCCTTCTCAGCCAGCGCGCCGTGGCCAATCTCACGACGGGAGGTGGAGCGGGCAGCCCGGGCCTCGCCGGTGGAGTAGGCGGGGAAGTTGTAGTGATGGATATAGCGCTTAGTTTCCTCGGGGTAGATGGTGTCCAGCTTCTGGGCGGCGGACAGGGTGTTCAGGGTGCAGATGGACAGCACCTGAGTCTGACCACGGGAGAACAGGCCGGAGCCGTGGACCCGGGGCAGCACGCCCACTTCGGCGTCCAGAGGACGGATGTCGTCCATGCCGCGGCCGTCCACACGCTTGCCCTGCAGCAGCCACTTCTTGACGACCTTCTTCTGCATCTTGTACAGGCAGACCTCGATGTGGGTGTCGAAATCCTCGTACTTCTCGCCGAACTTTTCCGCAAAGTCCAGACGGGCGGCAGTCAGGCGCTCTTCCCGGACATTCTTGTCGTCGGTGTCCAGGGCGTACTCGATCTGGTTCAGGCCGTAGTTCATCAGGTCATCCAGCAGCTCGTGGTTGACGGCGGCCTTCTCGAAGGTGAACTTGGGCTTGCCGATCTCGGCCACGATGGCGTTGATGAACTTGACGATCTCCATGTTGGTCTCGTGGGCCACACGGATGGCCTCCAGCACCACGGACTCGGGAGCCTCGTTGGCCTCGGTCTCGATCATGACCACCTTCTCGAAGGTGGAGGAGATGCACACGAAGCAGTCGGCGGCCTCCCGCTCGTCGGCGGAGGGGTTGATGATATATTTGCCGTTCAGATGGGCCACGTTGGTGGTAGCCACGGGGCCGTTCCAGGGCACGTCGGAGGAAGCGATGGCGATGGAAGCGCCCAGAGAGGCCACGATCTCCACGGGGTTGTCGTAGTCGTTGGCCAGCACGGTGCAGGTGACCACGGTGTCGTTGCGCAGCTCCTCGTCGAACAGGGGGCGCATGGGCCGGTCGATGATCCGGCTGTTCAGGATGCCCCGCTCGGAGGGCTTGCCCTCCCGGCGGTTGAAGGAGCCGGGGATGCGGCCCACGGAGTACATCCGCTCCTCGAACTCGATGGTCAGGGGGAAGTAGTCGATGCCAGCCTTGGGGATGGGGTTGCAGGTGCAGGTGTTCAGCACCACGGTGTCGCCGTAGCGGCAGATGCACTCGGCGTTGGCCAGCTCGGCCACCTTACCGGTCTCCACGGTAAAGGGACGGCCGCCGATTTCCATTTCATAGACATGATGGTTGGGATACTGCTTATGAGTAATCACGAAAAAACCTCCTTGATATATTTGTGGTTCGGGAGGTTTAGCACTTGAAACGAATGCCGAACTTGCGGCAGCCCTTTCAACTGCTAAAATTCTCCCGGAGTAAATTCAGTTGATAGTTGAAAGTTAAAAATTGTGGTATCTGCTTTGCGGATCATTTGAAATAATTGCCGCAGGCAATACCTTCACTTTCCACTTTCAACTTTCCATTTTCAA
>JAUNSH010000024.1 GCA_030539285.1 Eubacteriales bacterium | reverse complement strand
TACGGCTGCAACATGCAGTTCGGCGGCAACGACCAGTGGAGCAATATGCTGGGCGGCACCGAGCTGATCCGCCGCAAGCTGGGCAAGGATGCCCACGCCATGACCATCACTCTGCTCCTCAACTCCGAGGGCAAGAAGATGGGCAAGACCGCCAAGGGCGCTGTCTGGCTGGACCCCAACAAGACCTCTCCCTTCGAATTCTACCAGTACTGGCGCAACGTTGAGGACGCGGACGTGCTCAAGTGCATTCGGATGCTGACTTTCCTGCCCCTGGAGGAGATCGACGCCATGTCCGACTGGAAGGACGCCAAGCTCAATGAGGCCAAGGAGATCCTTGCCTACGAGCTGACCAAGCTGGTCCACGGTAAGGAAGAAGCGGACAAGGCCAAGGCTGCCGCCAAGGCTCTGTTCGTAGGCGGCGGTGACGATGCCAATATGCCCACCACCGAAATCTCCGCGGATAAGCTCACCGACGGAAAAATCGGCATTCTGAATCTGATGGTGGCCTGCGGTCTGGCTCCCTCCAACAAGCAGGCCCGTCAGCTGGTAGAGCAGGGCGGCGTGCTGGTCAACGACGAGAAGGTACCCTCCGCCCAGTTCGCTGTGACTGAGGAAATGCTGAAGGAAGGCGTGAAGATCCGCAAGGGGAAAAAGGTCTTCCACAAGGCTGTTCTGGCTTAAATAAGATGAATTGCGCTCTCCCACCCGGGAGAGCGCATGTTTCTTAATTGGGAAGCAGTATGTTTTTCAGTTTTTTCAGATTTTCCTGAGAAATGGGCGTCAGCGGTAAACGGCATTCTCCGCAGTCATAGCCGATCAGCTTCATGGCGGCCTTTACGGGAATGGGATTGACCTCACTGAACAGGGCCTCGATCAGCGGCAGCAGCCGAATCTGTAGATCCGCCGCCGTGTCAAAGTCCCCATCCAGCGCCGCCCGGGCCATGGACAGGGTCTGCTCTGGCAGCACATTGGACAGCACGGAGATCACGCCGCTGCCCCCCAGCGCCATAACCGCGGCGGCAAGATCGTCATTTCCGCTCCACACAGCAAATTCCTCCGGGCACAGGGCACGAATTTTCGCGATTTTGGTAATATCCCCGCTGGCTTCCTTGACGCCTGCAATATTGGGGATCCGGGCAAGATTCTGGTAGACGCTGACGGAAATATCCACCCCTGTGCGGGAGGGGACGTTGTACACGATCACCGGGATATGTACCGCACCGGCAATGGCGGCATAGTGGGTCAGCAGCCCGTCAGGGGTGGCCTTGTTATAGTAGGGGCTGACCACCAGCAGGGCATCCGCGCCGGCTTCCTCGGCGGCCTTGCTCAGGGCGATGGCATGAGATGTGTCGTTGGATCCGGTCCCGGCAATGATCTTGCAGGAATCTCCCACATACCGTTTTCCTCTGCGGAACAGCTCCAGCTTTTCAAGGTCTGACAGGGTAGGGGACTCCCCGGTGGTGCCGCAGAGTACCACGGCTTCGATTCCTGCCTGGATTTGCCGCCGCAGCAGCAGGTCCATCATGGGATAATTGACATTTCCGCCCAAAAACGGGGTGACCAGGGCGGTGCATACGCCTGTAAACAGTGGCTTTTTCATAGACTGATACCTCCAGCCCAGTCTATGCGCGCAGTCACCATTTTGACTGCCGGAAAAGGCATTGACATACGGTGAAAAAAAGGATAAACTATACAAAGAAACAGGAAGGATTCTGGTATCCGCAAGGAGAATAGGGAATCCGGTGCAAGTCCGGAACGAACCCGTCACTGTAACAGGGAGCGAAGCACAAGATCCATTGGAATTTGATTCTGAGAAGGTGTGTCAGCTGTGATCTGAAGTCAGGATACCTGCCAGAATCTACTTTTCCGGGCTGCGGTGATCAGTCTCCGGGAATGGGACGAACCGTCCTTTTGCCGGGCAGCCGTTGGGCTGTCTTTTTTTGGACAGCCGCAAAATAACGCGGATGCGCGCACAGGAGAGAAAACAATGAAAAAAGCGATTTTGGCAGTATCCTTTGGAACTTCGTATCCCGATACTCTGCGCAAAACCATTGCCGCCACGGAGAAGGCTCTGGCGGAGGCATTCCCGGACTGGGAGGTCCGACGGGCCTTCACCAGTGGGATGATCATTCGAAAACTGAAAGAGCGGGACGGGGTGGAGATCGAGAACGTGACCCAGGCCATGCAGCGGCTGGAAGAGGAGGGCTATACCCATGTAGCTGTCCAGTCCACTCATGTGATGCACGGTGAGGAATATGAGAAAATGCTGTCCCAGCTGGAGCCTTTCCGGCTGCGGATGAAGATCTCTGTGGGAATGCCCCTGCTGCACGGTGAGGAAGATTACGCCGCTGTGGCGCAGGCTCTGCTGAACTGGCTGCCGGCGCTGGCAGAGGACGAGGCGCTGGTGCTCATGGGCCACGGCACCACCCATTTTGCCAATTCTGCCTACGCCCAGATGGAACACATGCTGCAAGAGATCTGCGACTGGGTGTACCTTGCTACAGTAGAGGGCTATCCCACATTGGAAAGCGTGGAGCGGCAGCTTGCCAAGCGCCCGGAGATCCGCCGCCTGATGCTGGCTCCCTTCATGCTGGTGGCCGGAGATCACGCCCGCAACGATATGTCCGGGGACGAGGATTCCTGGGCGGGGCAGCTGAAACAGGCCGGATATCCCGTGCGTTGTATCTTGCAGGGACTGGGCGAGTGCCCCGCAATTCGGGGGCTGTTCGTGGAGCACTGCCGTCAGGCGGTGGAAACGCTGGCGACCCAGGGCAAGCTCTGGGGTGTGGGCGTTGGCCCCGGTGACCCGGAGCTGCTGACGGTGAAGGCTGTCCGTGTCCTGCGGGAGGCGGATGTGGTCATCGTGCCGGATGCCAGCAGCGGCGACAAGGTAGCGCTGAACATTGCGAAGGACTATCTGAAGGATAAGGAAATTCAGTTTGTGAAGACACCCATGGTGCGGGATAAGGTGGTCATGGACGCGGCCCACGAGCAGGCGGCGGATACCATCTGCGCTCTGCTGGATCAGGGAAAGCAGGTGGCTTTTCTGACCCTGGGCGATCCCGGTGTCTATTCGACCTATATGTATATTCACCAGAAGGTGCTGGGCCGGGGCTACACGGTGGAGGTGGTGCCGGGTATTCCCTCCTTCTGCGCGGCGGCGGCGCGGCTGAACCAGTCTCTCTGCCTTGGCAGGGAGCCGCTGGTGATCATTCCGGCCTCCCATGACCAGGAGGATCTGATAGACGTTCCCGGCAATAAGGTCTTTATGAAAGCGGGCCGTTCCATTTTGGAGCTGCAGCAGACGCTGGCAGACCGGGGCCTTCTGGAGGGAGCGTCTCTGGTGGAGAATTGCAGCATGGAAAATGAGCACGTCTACCCCCATTTCGCGGATTTGAAGGAGCCTTCCGGCTATTTCTCCCTGGTGATCGTAAAGGGGGATGGGAAATGACGCTGATGATGTCAGGCCTTGACTGCCACCGGGCACCTTTGGATCAGCGGCAGCGGCTTGCCTTTTCCCAATCCCTAGCGGAGGAATTTCTGCGCTGGCTCCATGCTCAGCCCGGTGTGGAGGGGTGCGTGCTTCTTTCCACCTGTAACCGGACGGAGCTTTACATCAACGGCAGCGCGGAGACGCCCTGGCGGCTGCTGTGCCGTGGAGCTGGGATACCCGAAAGGGAAATGGAATCCTATTTTACTACCCGCTGCGGCATGGATGCCGCCCGGCACCTGATGGAGGTGAGCTGCGGCCTGCATTCTCAGATTTTGGGAGAGGACCAGATCATCACCCAGGTGCGCAAAGCCATGGAGCTGGCGCAAGAGGTCAAAACTGCCGATCCGACCTTATCCGCTCTGTTTCGCGGCGCGGTGACGGCGGGAAAGCGGGCAAGAACAGAAGTATCCGTAAGCCGGGGAAACCCGTCCATGGGAAGCCGCTGCCGGGATGTCCTGAACCGGGAACTGGGTACACTGGAAGGAAAAAGGATCCTGGTTATCGGAAACGGGCAGATGGGCCGTCTGGCGGCGCAGCTGTTACAGCAGGCCGGTGCCAGCGTCAGCGTGACTCTGCGGACTTACCGCCATGGTGAAACGGTGGTGCCTTCAGGCTGCCGTACCGTGAATTATGAAGACAGGGTGACGGCACTGGAGAACATGGACGCTTTGGTTTCCGCGACCACCAGCCCGCACTATACCCTCACTGCCGAGCAGTTGAGACAGGTTCAGAACCCGCCCAGGGTGGCGGTAGATCTGGCGGTCCCCCGGGACATCGACCCTGCCTGCGCGGACATTATTCTCTGTTATGATACAGATTCTCTCGGTTCTGCCGGACCTGGCAGCCCGGAGGAGCTGGAAGCCATGGGTGCCATCGCGGCGCAGGAGCTGGAACGATTTGCCCAGTGGCAGAAACGGCAGAAAATTGCCAAGAAAGCACCGAAATTTCCGCTGTTTGTGGATTTAACCGGGAAAAAGGTAGTTTTGGTAGGCGGCGGGACTATTGCCTCCCGGAGGATCGCTACGCTGCGTCTGTTTGGCTGCGAGATCGAGGTCATTGCCCCAGAGCTGAAATGCAGCCCGGAGGGACTTTGCTGGAAGCGGCGGAAATATGCTCCCGGCGATTTGAAAGGGGCCTATCTGGCCATTGCGGCCACCAGCAGCCGGGAAGTGAACCATCAGGTTTGCCTGGATGCCGGGGAACTGGGGATCCCAGTGTCTGTGGCGGACTGTGAAGGGGAATGCACCTTCTATTTCCCGGCAATCTGTACCGGGGAAAATCTGATCGCCGGCGTGGTGTCCGGCGGAAAAGACCATCACAGGACTGCCCGGGCCGCTCAGGCCATTCGCCGGACGTTGGAGGAATTGGAATGAAGCTGCGCATTGGAAGCCGGGAAAGCCGGCTGGCTGTCATCCAAAGCCAAATGGTAATGGAGTTGATCGCAAAGGCAGAACCGGCGGCGGAACTGGAACTGGTGACCATGAAGACCACCGGCGATAAAATACTTGACAAAACTTTGGACAAAATCGGCGGAAAGGGTCTGTTCGTCCGGGAATTGGATCAGGCGCTTCGGGACGGGCGGGCAGATTTTACCGTTCATTCCCTGAAAGACATGCCTATGGAGGTGCCGGAGGATCTGCCGCTTACAGCCTTTTCCGGCCGGGAAGACCCCCGGGATGTGCTGGTACTGCCGGAGGGTGCGACCGAATTGAATCCCTCGAAACCCATCGGCTGTTCCTCCCGGCGCAGACAATTGCAGTTAAAGAAATTGTTCCCGGATATGGATATCGAACCCGTGCGGGGCAATGTCCAGACCCGGCTTGCGAAACTGGAAGCGGGGCAGTTTTCTGCGCTGGTTTTGGCGGCAGCGGGTCTGAAACGTCTGGGACTGGAAAACCGCATCAGCCGTTATTTTACGACAGAAGAGATCCTGCCCGCCGCCGGACAGGGCATTCTGGTGGTGCAGACCCGGAAGGGGATGGACACGGCGTGTCTGCGGCTGGTGCACGAGGAGAAAACGGCCTGCTGCGCCAGGGCGGAGCGTGCTTTTGTGCGGGCATTGAACGGCGGATGCAGCTCCCCTGTTGCAGCCCATGCCACCGCGGAGGGAGATGTGCTGACGCTGACGGGCTTTTATGTCAGCCCTGACGAGGAGATTCAGCGTAAAGGCAGCATCCGCGGCAGCACGGCGGAAGCGGAAATGCTAGGCGCGACCCTGGCCCGGCAGCTGAGAGAGGGGGAGTGTCAATGAGCACAGGAAATGTGATTTTGGTAGGCGCAGGCCCTGGTGATCCGGGCCTTTTGACCCGGAAGGGACTGGAAGCCCTGAAACAAGCGGAGGTCGTGGTCTTTGACCGTCTTGTCGGCCCGGAAATTCTGAGCCTGATCCCGGAGAAAGCCGAAAAAATTGACGTTGGTAAGCAGGCCAGCAGGCACCCTGTGCCCCAGTATCGGATCAATCAGATCCTGCTGGAAAAAGCCCAGGAGGGCAAGCGTGTCGTGCGCTTGAAGGGCGGTGACCCCTTCCTGTTTGGCCGGGGCGGCGAGGAGCTGGAACTGCTGAAGGAGCATGGAATTCCTTTCCAGGAGGTGCCCGGTGTGACCTCAGCTCTGTCGGTGCCCGCTTACGCCGGGATCCCGGTGACCCACCGGGACTACTGTTCCTCTGTCCATATTATCACAGGACACGCCAGGGCCGGGGCGGAGCTGCAAATTGATTTTGATGCTCTGCGGCGGACGAGAGGTACACTGGTGTTTCTGATGGGCGTCACAGCCCTGCCCCTGATCTGCAAGGGCCTGCTGGATGCCGGGATGGAGGGGGACATGCCTGCCGCTGTCATCGAGCGGGGAACCCTGCCCCGTCAGCGCAAGGTGGTGTCCACCCTCGAAAGACTGCCGCAAGCGGCGGAAGAGGCAGAAATCGTCAGCCCTGCCATCATTGTGGTGGGGAAAGTGTGCGCTCTGTCTTCCAGCTTTGACTGGTTTGATAGCCTGCCCCTCAAGGGCCGGGAGATCATTGTCACCCGCCCGGCGGAGCGGAACGGCTCCCTGTGCGGCAAACTCAGTGCGCTGGGGGCCAGCGTCACCGCCTATCCCTGCATCCGCACGGTGGAACGGGAGGACGACCCGGAACTGGATGAAGCGGTTGAGAAACTGTCTGACTATTGCTGGCTGGCATTCACCAGTCCTGCGGGCCCGGAAATTTTCTTCCGGCATCTTCGGAAGCAGCATAAGGACGCAAGAGCCTTGTCGAATCTGAAAATCGCGGCTATTGGCCCAAAGACTGCGGCTGAACTAGAAAAATTCGGAATTTTTGTGGATTTGATACCAGAAACCTATGATTCCGACCACCTTGCACAGGCGATGTCTCAGGTGGAAGGCCCGGTGCTGCTGTGCCGTGCCAGTGAGGGCAGCGATGCTCTGCCGAACCTGTTTACGGCGAAGGGAATTCCCTTTGCGGATATTGCCTGCTATGATACGGTCTATGAAGCGCCCAATTCCACGCCAGTAAAGGAACTGGTCGAGGCAGGAGCCATCGTCACCTTTACCAGCGCGTCAACGGTTCGGGGCTTTGTAAAGAGCCTGCCGGATACGGACTTTTCCAAAATGCTGGGCTGCTGCATTGGCAGACAGACCGCGGCAGAAGCCGAAAAATACGGGATCCCCATTCGAATTGCCGAAAAGGCCACCATGGAATCCCTGATCGAGTGCATCAAAGGAGTGTGTTAACATGGATTTAACCATTCGTCCCCGCAGGCTTCGCACCTGCGACACCCTGCGCCGCATGGTGCGGGAGACCCGGGTATCCCCGGACAGTCTGATCTACCCCCTGTTTCTCATCGAGGGGGAGAATATCCGGGAGCCCATCCCCTCGCTGGACGGCCAGTGGCGCTATTCTCCCGACCGGGTCTGTGAGGAGATCGAGGAATGTATGGCATCCGGTGTCAAGCGGGTGCTGCTGTTTGGCATCCCTGCCCATAAGGATGCCTGCGGCTCCTCTGCCTGGGACCCCAACGGCGTTGTCCAGCAGGGCATCCGGGCCATCAAGGCAAAGTACTCTGACTGCTATGTGATCACCGACGTGTGTATGTGTGAGTACACCGATCACGGACACTGCGGAATCTTGCACGACCATGAGGTGGACAACGACGAAACTCTGCGGGTGCTGGCAAAGACTGCTCTGTCTCATGTTCAGGCGGGGGCCGATATGGTTGCTCCTTCCGATATGATGGATGGCCGAATTGCCGCAATTCGCCGGGAACTGGACGACAACGGCTTCAAAAATGTGCCCATTATGTCCTATTCCGCCAAGTACGCTTCCGCCTTCTACGGTCCTTTCCGGGACGCTGCCGGTTCCGCCCCGGCCTTCGGCGACCGCCGGGGCTATCAGATGGATCCCCACAACCGCCGGGAGGCTCTGAAGGAGTGTGCGCTGGATGTGGAAGAGGGCGCGGATATTCTGATGGTCAAGCCTGCCCTGAGCTACCTGGACATTATTCGAGAGTGCTCCGATGCCTTTGACCTGCCCATGGCGGCCTACTCTGTCAGCGGCGAGTATGCCATGATCAAGGCGGCGGGAAAGGCTGGACTGATCGACGAGCACCGGGTCATGTGCGAAAGCGCACTGTCCATTTTCCGGGCGGGCGCGGACATCCTCATTACCTATTACGCCAAGGAGCTGGCCCAGGCCATGAAACAGGGGGAGTTGGGTTAATGACACGTTCGGAACAGCTGTTTGAAGCGGCTCAGAAGATCATGCCCGGCGGCGTGAACTCTCCCGTCCGGGCTTGCCGCAGCGTGGGCACCTATCCCCGGTTTCTGGACCGGGGCCTTGGAAGCCACGTCTGGGACGTGGACGGCAAGGAATACATCGACCTTATTGGCTCCTGGGGTCCGCTGATCCTGGGCCACTGCTGTGAAGCGGTGGAGCAGGCTGTCAGCGAAGCCATCCGCAAGGGCCTGAGCTTCGGTGCGCCTACGGCGGCGGAGGTGGACATGGCCCAGCTGGTGTGCGAAATGACCGGCATCGAAATGGTGCGCATGGTCAATTCCGGCACCGAGGCGGTGATGTCCGCTCTGCGGCTGGCCCGCGGTGCTACGGGCAGAAGCAAGATCATCAAATTCGCGGGCTGCTATCACGGACACTCCGATTCCATGCTGGTGAAGGCCGGTTCCGGCGCATTGACCGGCGGTGCCCCGGATTCCGCTGGTGTCCCTACTGAAATCGCCGGGGATACCTTGACGGCGAATTACAATGACTTAAGCAGCGTGGAAGCTCTGCTGAGAGCCAATCCCGGTCAGGTGGCTGCAGTGATCGTGGAGCCGGTAGCCGCCAATATGGGTGTTGTCCCTCCCCGGCCTGGCTTTTTGCAGGGTCTGCGCAGGCTCTGCGACGAAAGCGGTGCGCTGCTGATTTTCGACGAGGTTATCACCGGCTTCCGTCTGGCTCCCGGCGGTGCGCAGGAATATTTCGGTGTCCGGGCAGATCTGGTGACCTACGGTAAGATCATCGGCGGTGGTATGCCTGTCGGCGCTTATGGCGGCAGCGTTCAGCTGATGGAGCAGGTAGCTCCCCTCGGTCCTGTCTATCAGGCGGGCACCCTGTCCGGCAACCCGGTGGCCATGGCGGCTGGCCTTGCCCAGCTGCGGATCCTGAAGTCTACGCCGGAAATCTACGAAAATCTGGAACGCAGGGGCGCTATGCTGGAAAAGGGACTGAAAGAAGCCCTGTCCGGCATTCCAGCGCAGGTGAACCGGGTTGGTTCCCTGCTGACTGTGTTCTTCACGGATAAGCCCGTTACTGGTTATGAAGCGGCCCGCTCCTCGGATCTGGAGCAGTTCCGCCGCTGGTATCTGGGACTGCTGGAGCAGGGCATCTACGCCGCTCCCAGCCAGTTTGAGGCCATGTTCCTGTGCAATGCCCACACCGACGAGGAAATTGAAAAAATCGTGGCGTGTGCCAGAAAAATATTCTGATTTGGAGGGATTTCTATGACGGAACAGATGAAAAAATACTATGAAAAGCGGGGGCAGGTGCTGGTCAAGAATCTGAAAAGCCGCCATTTTGACGCCTACTTCTGCCCGGACGCGGCTTCTGCTCTTTCAAAAGCGCTGGAACTGATCCCCGAGGGTGCCAGCGTGGGCTGGGGCGGCGCGCTGTCCGCCCAGCAGATCGGCCTGATCGACGCGGTAAAGGCCGGGAACTATGCCGCCATTGACCGTGACGCTGCCAAAACCCCCGAGGAACGCACCCAGGCCCTGAGACAGTGCCTGACGGCGAATGTTTTCCTCTGCGGTGCCAACGCTCTGAGTTTGGACGGCCAGATGGTCAACATCGACGGTACCGGCAACCGGGTGGCTGCCATTGCCTATGGCCCGGACATGATTCTGGTCATTGCGGGAATGAACAAGGTATGCGACACCCTGGACGACGCCATGACCCGTGCCAGAACCGTGGCCGCTCCCATGAATAAGCAGCGCTTCCCATTCAAGACCCCCTGTGAGGTCACCGGTGCCTGCGGCGACTGCAAGTGCGAGGAAAGCATCTGCAACCAGATCCTCATTACCCGCAACTGCCGCCCTGCCGGACGCATTAAATTTGTTCTGGTAGGGGAGGAGCTGGGCTTCTAATATAAAAAATGCGGCCTGCCGGATAACCGGCAGGCCGTTCCCTGTATGTTGGCTTACTTGTGGTAGCAGACCTCAGTGGTGGTGTCGGGATCACCGCTGAAGAAGCGGGTCAGATTGTTGACGGTGGTGGCGGCGATGTTGTCCAAGGCTTCGTTGGTCAAAAACGCCTGATGAGAGGTGACGATGACATTGGGCATGGCGATCAGCCGCACCAGCTTGTCGTCCTCCACAATGTGGCCGGAGCAGTCTTCATAGAACAGGTCGCCCTCTTCTTCGTACACGTCCAGGCAGGCGGCGCCGACTTTTCTGTCCTTGATTCCGGTGATCAGGTCTTCAGTATTGACCAGTGCGCCCCGGGAGGTGTTGATAATGGTAACGCCCTTTTTCATCATGGCAATGGAGTCGGCGTTAATGATGTGACGGGTCTCGTCCGTCAGGGGGCAGTGGAGGGAGATAATGTCGGATTTTGCAAACAGCTCCGGCAGCTCCACGTAGTTAAGGCCACTGTTTGCGGCAGGGAATTTGTCGTAGGCCAGCACATTCATGCCGAAGCCCTTGCAGATATCGGCGAACACCCGGCCGATCTTTCCGGTGCCGATAATGCCGACAGTCTTACCGTACAGGTCGAAGCCTGCCAGCCCCTGCAGGCTGAAATTGAAATCCCGGGTACGGATATAGGCCTTGTGGGTGCGGCGGTTGATGGTCAAAAGCAGTGCCATAGCGTGCTCGGCTACAGCGTGGGGAGAGTAGGCAGGCACCCGGAACACCCGCAGCTTTCCCTCACAGGCCTTGATGTCCACATTATTAAAACCGGCGCAGCGCAGAACGATAGCTTTCACGCCCATCGTATAGAGTTTCTCCACCACCTCGGCATCCACGGTGTCGTTGACGAAGACACACACCGCGTCGAAACCGTTGGCGAGGGAAACAGTATCCCGGTTCAGGTTCGGTTCGTAGTATTTGATCTCAATTCCCGCAGGGATGGCATAGCGGTCAAAGCCGGGAATGTCGTAAGATTTGGTATCAAAAAATGCAAGCTTCATGATTTAATCCTCCTTTTGATATCGATAGTATTATACTGATATAGAGGCGGTTTGTCAATACCAACTTTGTAAAATTTCTGTTGCAAATTCTGGAAAAGGTTGATATAATCAGTCGGAAATGATTGGAGGCACACTATGATTCAAAAGCTTCGTTCCCTGATAGAAAAGTACTGGGATATTCTGTCGTATCTGGTGTTCGGTGTCCTGACCACTGTAGTCAACTATCTGATCTACCTGCCGGTTTTTAACTTCTGCGGCCTGTCTGCCGCGGTCAGCAACATGATCGCCTGGGTTGGCGCGGTGATTTTTGCATTTCTGACCAACAAACCTTTTGTATTTCACAGCCATGACTGGTCGGCAAAGACGGTGGTTCCCGAGCTGACGAAGTTCATCAGCTGCCGCCTGGCATCCGGTGTTTTGGAGACACTGATCCTGCTGCTGACGGTGGACTGCCTGCATTGGAATGGGAACATCTGGAAGCTGGTGACCCAGGTGCTGGTCATCATTATCAATTATGTTGGCAGCAAGCTGCTGGTATTCAAAAAGAAATGAGGATCGTTTCCGCAGTTTCGGTATTTTGACCGAAACTGCGGTTTTTATTCACAAATCGTTAAAATAAACTGGTATAACTGTGGTATAATCTAAGAAAAATCCATCGAGGTGCGGACTATGGCGTTTGTGGAATTTGAAAATGTGGGAAAGACCTATCACATGGGAGAGGTGGAGATCCACGCCCTGCATGATACCTCCTTCGAGGTGGAGAAGGGGGAGCTGGTTGTGATCGTCGGCCCCTCCGGCGCGGGCAAAACCACGCTGCTGAATATTCTGGGCGGTATGGACACCCTGTCTACCGGCCGGGTCATGCTGGACGGCCGTGAGATTTCCTCCCTGAGCAAGAAGGAATTGACGGACTACCGCCGCCATGATGTGGGCTTTGTGTTTCAGTTCTACAACCTGATCGGCAATCTGACGGCTTTGGAAAATGTGGAGCTGGCAAATCAGATCTGCAAAAATCCGCTGGATGCCGAGGAAATTTTGAAGGAAGTGGGGCTGGAGGAGCGGAAAAAGAACTTTCCCAGTCAGCTCTCCGGCGGTGAGCAGCAGCGTGTCGCCATTGCCCGGGCGCTGGCGAAGAATCCCAAGCTTCTGCTGTGTGACGAACCCACCGGCGCTCTGGACTACCAGACCGGAAAGGCCATTTTACAGCTATTGCAGGATACTGGGCGCAAGACCGGTATGACCGTCATCATCATCACCCACAACGGCGCCCTGACCGCCATGGCGGATCGGGTGATCCGGGTGAAGAACGGCACGGTTGCCTCGGTGACAAAGAACGAGCATCCGCAGAATATATCGGAAATTGAGTGGTAATCATGAGCAAGAACGCCATGCGCAGAAATCTGCGCCAATCCATTGTCAAATCCATTGGCCGGTATCTGGCGATCATCCTGATCATCGCCCTGGGCGCCGGACTGTTTGTGGGCCTGCTGATGACCAAAACGGATATGGTGGTCACGGGTCAGATCTTTATGGATCAGCAGGATATGTTCGATCTGCGGATGGTCGGAAATTACGGCTGGACAGAGGAATATGTGGAAGAATTCTCCCAGCTGGAGGGAGTAAAAGCCGCGGAGGGCGTATATTACATTGATCTGATCGCTAACCGGGAGGGCGAAACGCAGGAATCGGTTTACCGCTTCTATACCATTCCGGACAGCGTGGACAAGGTGGCCCTCCGGGGCGGAAGAATGCCCGAGAGGGATGACGAGTGTCTTGCCGACGGTTTTCATAATGACAACAGCGTTCTCGGCACGACCATCACCATTTCTGACAGCAACGACACAGATTCTCTTGACAAGGTGGTTCAGAAGACCTTTACGATCGTGGGCTATGTATCCTCGCCCCTCTACATGGATATGAACCGGGGCACCACCTCGGTGGGCAGCGGTTCTCTGGAGGATTATTTCTACGTGCCCAAGGCGGCGCTGGACAACGACTACTATACGGAGATCCACCTGCGGCTGGACGGCAATTATGGGATCTACACTGAAGAATACAACGATTTTCTGGATGCGGAATCAGACCGGCTGAAGCCCCAGGCGGAGCAGCTCAATCAGGAGCGGTTCCTTGATGTGAAGGAGGAAGCGGAGGAAGAATACAACGAGGGTTATCAGGAGTACTTAGACGGAGTCAAGGAGTATGAGGACGCGAAGGCTGACGCGGAAAAAGAGCTGGCCGACGCGGAGCAGGAGCTGAAAGACAGCGAAGAGGAGCTGGAAGAGAGCCGGCAGCAGCTGATCGACGGTGAGAAAGAAATTCAGGACGGCCGTGAGCAGATAGAGGAAGGCCGGGGAAAGATCGAGCAGGCCAGAGAGGAGCTGTCTCAGAAGCAGTCTGAGGCGCAGGCCCAGTTTGCGGCAGCGAGACAGCAGCTGGATGCCCAAAAGGCGCAGCTTCCCGAAAAGCCTTCTGATGAAACGATCAGTCAGGCCCGCAGCTATGCCAGCCGTTATGAGTCGCTTCCCAGCCAGCTCCAGGAAAAACAGGGGCAGCTTGAAGATTTGAATGCGGATTACGCGGCAGCGGAGACTGAGGGAGAAAAAGCGGAAATTCAGTCCCAAATCACGGAATTACAGAGTCAATGCGCTTCGATTTCCGGCGAGCTGGAGTCTGGAAGAAGTACCTATGAAACCTCTATGCAGGTGATAGCGGTGGCGGATGCTTATGCTGCCGTGCAAAACGGTTACGCTGCTTTGGAAAGCCAGCAGGCTGCCGCTGAGAAGCAGATCGCTGACGCTAAGGCCCTGATTGACCAAAACGAGCAGAAGCTGTGGGAAAATGAAATCAAGCTGAATAACGCCGAAAAGAAAATAAATGTCGGTTGGGGCGAGTGGGCAAAGGGCCGTGACGAGCTGGCAGAAGGCTGGGAGGAATACGAAAAGGCAAAGAAAGAGGCCGAAGAAGAGCTGGCGGATGCCGAGGCGGAGCTGAAGGACGCGGAGGAAGAGCTGCTGGATGCCCGGGACGAGATCGATTCCATGGACACGCCGGAACTGATCATTCTGGACCGGAACAGCAACGTGGGCTACAACAATCTGGACAGCTCCTCGGACATCGTGGCGGGCGTTTCCCGGGTGTTCCCGGTGTTCTTCATTCTGATCGCGGCGCTGGTGTGCATCACTACCATGAGCCGGATGATCGACGAGGAACGCACCCAGATCGGCACTCTGAAAGCCCTGGGCTATACCGACCGGGAGATCATGAACAAATACCTGGTCTATTCCGGCAGCGGTGCGGTACTGGGCTGCGCTCTGGGCATCGCGGCAGGCTGCACCATTTTTCCCCAGATCCTCTGGAAAGCCTACTGCATCATGCTGAACATCCAGCCCAATGTGGTCCTGACTTTCAACTGGCCCCTTTCTCTGGCGGTGCTGGTGATCTATTCAGCGGTCATGCTCTTTGTCACCTGGTGGTGCTGCCATAAGACTCTGGCGGAGAACCCCGCGGAGTTGATCCGCCCCAAAGCGCCGGAGGCAGGCAAGCAGATTTTTGTGGAAAAGCTGCCCTTCTGGAAGAAGATCAGCTTCCTGAATAAGGTCACCATCCGCAATATCTTCCGCTATAAGCAGCGCCTTGCCATGATGCTCATTGGCATCGGCGGCTGTACGGCCCTGCTGCTGACGGGCTTTGGCCTGCGGGATTCCATTTCCAATATTGCGGGGTACCAGTTTGAAAATGTGACAAAATATGATATTTCCGTCTACTTCCGGGAGGAACCCTCGGAGCGTCAGCAGGAAAAGTTCAGAAAAACCGTAGAGCAGGATGCTGCCGACATGATGTTCTATCATCAGAGCAGCGTGGAGCTGGAATTTGATGACCGGGTGAAGGAGATCTATCTGATCTCCGGCGGAGATGAGCTGACTGGCTTCATTGATTTCCACGAGGGGGATACCCAGCTTTCCCTGCCGGGAAAGGATCAGGTGCTCCTGTCCGCCGGCGTCGCCGAGAATCTGGGCATCCGGGAAGGGGACGAGGTGATCCTTCGCAACAGTGATTTGGAGGAGCTGCGTCTGACGGTATCCGGTGTCTATGACAACCATGTCGATAACTACGCCATTGTCTCCCCGGAGACTATTGTGGGCCAGTGGGACAGGGAGCCGGACTACCAGATGGCTTTCGTCTGCATGAAGGATGGAGCCGACGTCCATGCCCTGAGCGCAGCGATCAGTGACCTGAGCTATGTGATGAATGTGTCGGTCAGCGAAGACCTTGCGGCTACCGTTGGCAAAATGATGGAGGCGCTGGACTTGGTGGTCTGGGTCATCGTCTTCTGTGCGGGCCTGCTGGCGGTGACGGTCCTGTACAACCTGACCAATATCAATATCAACGAGCGTATCCGGGAAATCGCCACCATCAAGGTTTTGGGCTTCAACGCCTCGGAAACAGCGGCCTATGTGTTCAAGGAAAATCTGGCACTGACGGTGGTGGGCGCCCTGCTGGGCCTGGTATTCGGCAAGCTGCTGCTGACTTTTGTCATGAGCCAGATCAAGATCGATATGGTCTGGTTCACAGTGCTGACAGAGCCGATTTCCTACATTTGGTCCATTGGTTTGACATTGCTGTCGGCTGTGGTTGTGGACTTTGTGTTCTATTTCCGATTGGACAAGATCAATATGGCGGAAGCGCTTAAATCCGTCGAATAATAAGGAACGGCTATCGTCTCAAGAGAGACGATAGCCGTTACGTTATCGGTATTGTTCCACAAGGTACTGCATGGCTTCCCGGTAGCCCTGAAAGCCGTGACCCTTGATGGTCTTTACGCAGGCTTTCCCGGCGTAGGAGATTTGCCGGAAAGGCTCCCGTGCGTCCACATCGGAGATGTGTACCTCCACAGCGGGGATGGATACCGCCTTAAGCGCGTCCAAGATAGCCACAGAAGTGTGGGTGTAGGCGGCGGGGTTGATGACGATTCCATCGATCTTTCCGAATGCCCACTGGATCTTGTCCACGATATCTCCCTCGTGGTTGGACTGATACTGCTCGACCTCTACGCCCAGTTCTTTGCCCGTTTCTTCCAGCAGGGCCAGCAGATCGGCAAAGGTGTTCCTGCCGTAGATCCCCGGTTCCCGGATGCCCAGCATATTCAGATTGGGACCGTTGATCACCAGAATTTTCATGACAATTCCTCCAGCTGCGACAAAATTTCTTTGATAGTCTGTTCCGGACTTCCGGAGTTTTCCACCCGAATATCCGCAAAGGCTTCATACATAGGCTTCCGAACTGTGTACATTTCCCCCAAGCGGTTTGCCTGAGACAGGGGCCGTCCGTCTGTTGGCAGCAGGGACAGGTCCCGTTCCAGCCAGACGATGTTTCCGTTCTGATGGAGAGCAGGGTAGTTGCGTCCTTGGGTCACGCAGCCGCCGCCGGTGGCAATCACCAGTCCGGACTGCTTACCTAAGCTTTCCAGAGCGGTTGTTTCCCATTGACGGAAGATTTCTTCACCATCCTGAGCAAAGATATCAGGAATGGATTTCCCGGCCAGCTGAATGATTTCTCCGTCGGCATCCACGAATTGTCGCCCCAATTTTTGGGCCAGCAGGGAGCCAATGGTGCTTTTCCCGCAGCCCGGCATCCCAATGAGGACGATATTTTTCATCTGCCGCGACAAGATACCGTGTATTTTTCCAATGCAGTCATCCGGCAGCTTTTTCCCCGTAAAGTATTCGGAGGCTTCCTTCGCCTGTGCCACCAGCATCCAAAGTCCGTTTTTGTGGGGGATCCCTAGTGATTCGGCATCCAGCAGCAGCTTGGTTTTCGCGGGATTGTAGATCACGTCCAGAACGCCCTCCAGCTTTGGGAAACGGCTCAGATCGATGGGGGAGACGCCGGTATTGGGATACATTCCTACAGGAGTGGCGTTGACAATGACAGACGCGTCGGCGTGAAGGTGCAGATTCCCGTAGTTGTTTTCCCCGGAGCGGGAAATGACCACAGGCATGGCTCCTAAATCCTTCAGTGCTGTCACGACCATGTTGGAGGTGCCGCCGCTGCCCAGCACCAGAACCTTTTTCCCCTCCACGGCGATGCCGCTGTGCTTGACCAGAGAGACAAAGCCAAAATAATCGGAATTGTGCCCAAAGAGACTGCCGTCTGCCCTGCGGACGATGGTGTTCACGGAACCGATTTTCCGCGCGGCAGGGGACAGTTCATCCAGGTAGGGAATGACATCCTTTTTATAGGGAATGGTCACATTGATGCCGGTAAAATCTCCATCTCTCAGAAAGGAAGCCAGCTGCTCCGGCTCTTTTTCAAAAAGCCCGTAGGAATAATCCCCCAGCAGGCCATGAATCTGAGGGGAGTAGCTGTGACCAAGCTTTCGCCCCAATAAACCGCACTTCATCAAATCACCTCGGTATAGCTGCCCAGATACTTGAACTCCTCGCACAGCTCGTCCAGCTCGCACATGAGCTGGACATATTCCTCGGAATAGATGGAGGTGTCCAGATCGAAATAGAACATGAATTCGAATTCCCGGTCAGGGATGGGCCGGGATTCCAGCTTGGTCACGTTGATGCCCAGGGTATACAGTCGGGCCAGAACCTTGTACAGCGCACCGGGCTTATGGGGCAGGACCATCATGATGCTGGTTTTGTCGGAACCGGGATAGATTTCCAGATTTTTGCTGATGCAGATAAACCGGGTGCGGTTGTTGCCCTTGTCCTGCACGGAAGAAGCAAGACAGCTCAGACCGTAGAGTTCAGCGCAGGAGCGGCTGGACAGGGCGGCAACATCCTTCTGCCCGGACTTTGCCACCATTTCCGAGGCCAGCGCAGTGTTCTCCACGGCAACCACGTTCACACCGGGCAGACCGCGAAGAAAGTCGCTGCACTGGTTGATGGCCTGCTCGTGGGAGTAGATAGTCTTGATATCGGCAAGGGAAGCGCCGGGATTGGCCAGCAGATTGTGGTCAACCTTCAGCCGGAAGGTGCGAACGATGGAAAAATTGTGCCGGATCATCAAATCATAGACCTTGGTGACGGAGCCGGCCGTGGAGTTTTCGATGGGCAGAATGCCATACTGGCACATCCCCTGCTCAATGGCGTTGAAGACCCCGTCGAAGTTCTTAAAATACATAATAAAGGGACTTTTAAAGATTTTTTCGCACGCAATTTGCGAATAAGCTCCCTCCACACCCTGACAGGCTACGATAGGGGCCTGGGGGAACAGCTTGGGTGTTTCCTCAATGGCCTTGGAAATGGATTTATACAATTCGCTCATTTCGCCGTTGCGCTTACTCTGGTAGCTGCGGCTCAACTCAAAGAGCATGGAGTACAGTACTCGGGTGTAGTTTTCCATCTCCGGGCCAGCCATTTCCGCCACCTTCTGCAGGATGGCCCGTTCCCGGGCGGGGACAAAAATCGGCAGATTGTTGGCTTTTTTGTAGTCGGCCACCTGCGCGGACAGATTCATCCGCTGGCAGAACAGCCGTACCAGCTCCTGATCGATCCCGTCGATCTGCTGGCGGATCTCTGATAAATCCATGACGTTATTTCCTCCTGTCTGTCTGGGTGTTTCCCAAAATCAGGTCGAATAGGGCGATGGCTGCCGCTGCCTCGATAACTGGTACCGCTCTGGGGACGATGCAGGGATCGTGCCGGCCTTTTACGATCAATTCCTGTTCCTGTGCCTTACTCAGGGAAACACTCTGCTGGGGCCGGGAAATGGACGGCGTGGGCTTGATGGCAGCCCGGAAAATAACGGGCATCCCGTTGGTAATGCCGCCTAAGATACCGCCGGCATTGTTGGTCAGTGTAGAGATGTGACCATTTTCGACAGTAAAGGCATCGTTGCACTGGCTTCCGCGCAGACTGGCACCTTCCCGGCCTACGCCAAATTCCACCGATTTCACAGCGGGGACACCATACACGATCTGCGCGATCCGGCTTTCCACGCCGCCAAATATTGGCTCTCCCAGACCGGCAGGCAGTCCGGTGATATAGCATTCGATGATGCCGCCCACGCTGTCACATTCCATCCTCGCTTCGGCGATTTTCTCCCGCATCCGCGCCCCGGCATCCAGAGAGAACACAGGAAAATCCGTACCAATCAAATCCAACTGGGGATTCAGGGGATCTACTTCAAAATCATCGGCGACTCCGGCAATAGCAGCAATTCTTGCCGCAATACGGATGCCCCGTTCCGCCAGCCACTGTTTGCACAGCCCGCCCGCGATGCACAGGGGAGCTGTCAGCCGCCCGGAGAAGTGCCCGCCGCCCGCCGCGTCCTGAAAGCCGCCGTACTTGATCTGAGCGGTGTAATCCGCGTGACCCGGACGGGGACAGTCCTTCAGGTTGGCGTAGTCCCCGGAGCGGGTATTGGTGTTGTGGATCACAGCGGCAATGGGGGCGCCGCAGGTAAAGCCATCCAGAATACCCGCCAGAAATTCCGGGCGGTCCTCCTCCTTCCGGGGGGTGGACCAGTTGTTCTGCCCCGGTGCGCGGCGGTTCAGAAATGTCTGTAGTTCCTCAAGATCCACAGGAAGCCCCGCCGGAATGCCATCCAGCGTCATGCCGATGGCTGCCCCATGGGACTGCCCAAAAATGGTCAATTTTAAATTTTCACCGTAGGTACTGCTCATAGTCTCCTCCTAACCGGCGGTATTCCTCAAAGAATTTGGGATAGGATTTTTTGACACAATCCGCACCAAGGATCGTCACCGGCTCTTTGCAGACCGTGGCGGCAATGGCAGCGGACATGGCGATGCGGTGATCGTTGACGCTGTCCACGGTGCCCCCGGTCAGGCCGGTGCCGAAAATGTGAAGGGTGTTTTCGTCCGCTTCCGCTTTCCCGCCCAAAGCCGTGATCATGGCAACAACGGAAGCCACCCGGTCAGATTCCTTCAGCCGCAGCCGGCGGATGTTGGTAAATTCCGCACCATGGCAGCAGGCGGCAGCCACGGACAGAATCGGCACCAGATCGGGAATATCCCCGGCGTCGATGACCTGTATACTCTCTAACAGCTTTGGCAGGAGTTCAGCGGCAGCACGGTCTCCCTGAGAAGAATCTTGCCTAAGGCCGCGAATGTTGAGATCGCTTCCCAGCGCATTTGCGGCAAGGAAGAATGCGCCGTTGCTCCAATCACCTTCCACGGTCAGGTTTCCCGGGGAATGGAACCGCCGTGTGCCGGGGCACTCCGGGTCAGCGCCAAACTGGGAGACGGCGTCTTTTGTCATTTGAATATAGGGCCTTGATTCCACATGCCCGGTAATTTCCAGCCTGCTGGGGGAATCCAGCAGGGAAAGAGCCAGCAGCAGGCCGGTGATATACTGGCTGGAAACGCTGCCGTCAATGCGGTAATGCCCTGGACGTAGTTTCTCGGTACAGCGAATGGTGTCGGCGGTTGGGCGGGTCAGGGTGCAGCCCATCCGCTCCATCTCCTCCCACATGGGAGAGAGGGGACGCTGGGGAAGCCTGCCCTCCATCAGGAACGTGGCATCTACGCCCAGTGCCCCAGCGACAGGCAGCATAAAACGCAGGGTTGAGCCGCTGTCATGAACATAGAGTTCTGCTTTCTCAGGAATCTTCTGTACAGGAGCTACCGTATAGCCTGTCTGCGTTTTTACAATATTTGCTCCTAACGCATTGAGACATCCGGCGGTGGCGTCCATATCCCGGTTGGTTTCCGGGCAGTTCAGAATGGTCGTTCCATCCGCGAAGGCCGCGCAGATCAGCAGCCGATGGGCCTGAGATTTGGAAGGAATCACTGTAACATCTCCCCGCAAAGACCGGGGGTGAATGGTAATATCCATACTTATAGTCCTGCCTGAATAAAGGATTTCAGTTTTCCTACCGGGGTTGGCATGATGGCACAGTCGCCAATGGCGTTGGGAAGGATCAGCTTCACCAGATCGCCGGAGCGCTTTTTGTCGGACAGCGCATAGGAAAGGATCTCATCGGCAGTGTCATCTGTAGTGGTGGGAAGTCCGAACTGCTGCAAAATTGCCAGAATTCGCGGAGTATCGGGACAGCCGCAGGCCCGGCTGACGATGGCCATGCCGATGGCGACGGACTTGCCGTGGGACAGGGTGAAATTGCTTTTTGCCTCCACGCCGTGTCCAATGGTGTGGCCCAGATTCAGCTTCATCCGCGCCCCGGTATCGAATTCGTCTTCCACGACCACATCCCGCTTTAATTCCACGCACCGGGTAATGACGGCTTCCCGGTCAAAGGAAAGCCCTTTTTCTTCCAGATGGGCAAACAGCACGGGGTCGTAGAGAATGCCATACTTGATGACCTCGGCGCAGCCGTCCCGGAAAATATCGGCGGGCAGGGTATTCAGGGTGTCGGTATCGCACAGCACCAGACTGGGCTGGCAGAAGGCCCCGGCCAGATTTTTGCCTGCGGGCAGGTCAATGGCGGTTTTGCCGCCCACCGAGGAATCCACCGCAGCCAACAGGGTGGTGGGCACCTGAACAAAGCGGATGCCCCGCAGGAAGCAGGCCGCCGCGAACCCGGCCAGGTCGCCTGTAACGCCGCCGCCCAGAGCGACGATGAGATCGGAGCGGGTCAGACCGCTTTGGGCCAGAAAATTCAGAAGCTCCAGAAAAACGGAGCCGTTTTTACTTTCCTCACCGGCGGGAAAAACGAAATTCACCACAGAAAATCCGGCACTTTCCAGACTCTCCGTGACCGCTTTTCCGTACAGGGGAAACACGGTGGATTCACTGACCACGCAGATTTTCTGGGCCTTGCCCAGCTTTTTCACCTGCTCCCCAAGCGCAGGCAGCAGGCCGCTGCCAATGAGAATGTCATAGGTTTTGGATGCGCTGACAGTCACGGTATTCATCCGTCCACCTCTTCCTTTCGCTTTTTGCCCTCGTCCAGAAGCTCCACCAGCTTGTCCATATCCTTGTCCCGGATGGCCTGCTGGTACTGCTTCAGGCTCTCGATATAGTAGTCCAGTTCAAACAGAACGTTATCCCGGTTTTCCAGGAACAGCTCCGCCCACATCTGGGGATTCAGCCACGCCACCCGGGTCAGATCCTTGTAGCTGCCCGCCGAGAAGCCCTTGTGCTTGAGTGCGGTGGGGGATTTGATGAAAGCGTTGCTCAGAATGTGGGGCATCTGGGAGGTAAAGGCGATCATCTTGTCGTGTTCTTCCGCCGTGGTTACGGAGAAGAGGCCGAAATGACAGGGCTTCAAGGCATCCTTGACCCGCTGTAATAGAGCAATATCGTCAAATACCGGGGGCACCAGCACCATGGGCGCGCCGTCAAACAGATTGGCCCGGCTGTACTTGAAACCGGAGAACTGGGAGCCGGCCATGGGGTGGCCGCCCACAAAGGTGAAGCCGTATTGCGCCGCCACAGGGAAGCAGCGATTGCAGATCTCCTGCTTCACGCCGCAGCAATCGAGCACCAAAGCGTCTTTGGAGATCAGGTGGGCGTTCTTTTCCAGCCAGGAGGCGCTGCCGTCAGGATAGATAGCCAGCAGGATCAGGTCGCATTTGGGAATGGTCTCTTCATCCAATTTCCCGTGCACCGCGCCTGCCAGCATGGCGAAAGACAGCATGGCCTCATTTCTTTGAATCGCGTAGACAGTGTGTCCCTCCAGCGCGTAGGCTCGGGCAAGGGAGCCGCCGATCAGACCAAGACCCAGAATACCTACATTCATACCAGAACCTCACGAATCTTCTGTACTTTCCGGCTCAGCTCGTCGAACTGGGGCGGGGTCAGGGACTGAGCGCCGTCGCACAGGGCGCAGGCGGGATTGTTGTGCACCTCCACCATGATGCCGTCGGCACCGGCCGCAGCGGCGGCGAAGGCCATGGGGGCTACCAGATCGGCCCTGCCCGTGGCGTGGCTGGGATCGACGACGACCGGCAGGTGGGTCAGATTGTGCAGCACCGCCACGGCGGACAGGTCAAGAGTATTGCGGGTGGCAGTCTCAAAGGTGCGGATGCCCCGCTCACAGAGGATGACGTTTTCATTGCCCTCGCTCATGATGTATTCCGCGCTCATGAGCAGCTCCTGAATGGTGTTGGCCAGTCCTCGTTTCAGCAGGATGGGCTTCTTGGTTTTGCCCAGCTCCTTCAGAAGGTCAAAATTCTGCATATTCCGCGCGCCAACCTGAATGACATCCACATCCGCGAACAGGTCGAGGGTGGAAATGTTCATCAGCTCCGTCACGATGGGCAGGCCCGTGGCTTCCTTGGCTTTCAGCAGCAGCTGGATGCCCTCGCCCTTCATGCCCTGGAAGGCATAGGGAGAGGTGCGGGGCTTGAAAGCGCCGCCCCGGAGCATGGTGGCACCGGAAGCTTTGACTGCCTGAGCCACTTCAATGATCTGTTCCTCGGACTCCACGGAGCAGGGGCCAGCGATCATGGCAAAATAGCCGCCGCCGATCCGGGCATTGTCCACGGTAACGATGGTGTCCTGGGGATGGAACTTCCGGTTTGCCTGCTTGAAGGGTTCAGAGACCCGCTTGACCGTCTCCACCATTTCCAGACTTTTCAGCAGGTCCATATCCACCCGGCTGGTGTCCCCGATCAGGCCCAGAACGGTGACCTCCGCGCCCTGAGAAATGTGGACGTCCAGGTTCATGGTTTTCAGCCAGCTTACCAGATGCTGGGTCTGTTGAGGGGTGGTGCCGGGTTTCAGTATCGCGATCATAATTTTACATCTCCTAAAAAATAAGCGCCGCACGGGCAATTCGTGCGGCGCTCAAATACTTGATTTTGCCTTGGGATTCGTTGCAGCACAAATCGCTATTACTTTTTCAGATGAAAAAAGTAATAGTAGCGATAAAAGAAAGCGCTGACAGTACATACCTGAACCATGGAAAGTACCTCCAAGTCCCTTAGCTGCGGACATTATACCATGACTCGCGGAATTATGCAAGAGAAAAATGTTGAGAAAAAGCTGATTTTGACAGATGGTTCAATCATACCCGTTTTATTGGACTGCGGCCGTGCTATTCTCACATTCAAAAGGAGGCATGGGTATATGACATATCTGGAAGAATTGAACCCCCAGCAGAAAGAGGCGGCCATCACCACGGAAGGATATATCCGGGTTGTCGCCGGGGCCGGTTCCGGAAAGACAAAAACCCTGACGGCCCGGTATCTGTATCTGGTAGAAATGCTTGGAATCTCCACCGCCAATATCCTGTGCGTGACCTTTACCAATAAGGCCGCAGCGGAAATGAAAAAGCGCATCCGCCGCCAGCTGCCGGATCAGGATCTGGGTAGGATCACTACGTTCCACGGTTTTTGCGTGGGACTTCTGAAAGAGGACTGCCATGTTGTCCAGTATCCTACGACCTTCATTGTGCTGGACGAAGAGGATAAGGAATCCATTCTGCGCCGGGTGTTTGAGGATCTGGGCATCACCAGCCGGGAAATGACTATCAAGGAGGCGGTGGACCACATCGGCTGGCGCAAGGGCGGCAGGGGATATGTGAAGACCCTGATCGGTGACCCGGAACAGCTGCGGGTTTTGTCGGATTCTGCCAATATGCTGAAAGATAAAGTCCTGTACCGCTATTTTTATGAACAGCGCAAATGCTATGGCCTGGACTTTGACGATCTGGTGTACTTTGCCCTGTACATTTTGCAGCATGACAAAGAAGTTCGGGAAAAGTGGCAGCGGCGGCTGGAATACATCATGGTGGATGAATTTCAGGATATCGACAAGGATCAATACGCCCTTGCGGAGATCCTGTCCGGCTACCACAAAAACCTGTTTGTCGTTGGCGATCCGGACCAGACCATCTACACCTGGCGGGGAGCCGACGTGAATTTTATCCTGGAATTCGAGAGCCGCCATCCCCAGTCCAAAACGATTTACCTGAACACCAACTACCGTTCCGTGCCCCAGGTGCTGGCGGCTTCCAATGCCCTTATCGACAAAAATCGGAATCGCCTGAAAAAACAGCTCACCGCCGTCCGGGCAGACGGGAAAAAACCCCTGTATTTCCACGGCAAAACCAGCCAGCTGGAAGCGGACTGGATCACGGCGAATATGCGTGCCCTCCATGAAGGCGGAATATCCTATTCGGCCATGGGGGTGCTGTACCGGGCACACTACGTATCCCGGGCGGTGGAGGAATCTCTGATCCGCAATAAGATACCCTACGTTCTCTATTCCGGCGTGGAGTTCTATAAGCGTAAGGAGATCAAGGATGTTTTGTGTTATCTTCGCATGATCTACAGCGGTGATGACATCAGTTTCCTGCGCACGGTGAACGAGCCGCGCCGGGGCGTGGGCCGCACCCGCATTGCCGCCTTGAAAGAGTACGCCCAGCTGAACCGCTGCAGCCTGTACGAGGCTTTGACCGCCAATCTGGACACAGAGTTGTTCCGCCGTAGCCGGGCGCGGGAATACGTGCGCCTGATTGAAAAGTACCGGGCGATCTACGATGGCATGGATCTGACAGACCTGCTGGCGGGCATCTTAAATGAGAGCGGCTATGAGGATATGCTCCGGGCCAGCGGAGAAGAGGAGCGGCTGGACAACCTGGCGGAGCTGAAGCAGGCGATTTACGACTTCGCCGGAAAGGCCGGGGAGGAGGTAACCTTAGGTAATTACCTCGACCATGCGGCGCTGTTCACCAACATGGATCAGACGGAAAAGGCCCAGGCGGTGAAGCTGATGACCATTCACGCCGCCAAGGGCCTGGAGTTCCCGGTGGTGTTCCTGTGCGGCTTTTCCGAGGGGATCTTCCCCGGCAAACGGGCCAATACCCGGGAAAAGCTTGAGGAGGAACGGCGGCTGTGCTATGTGGCCTTCACCCGGGCAGAGGACAGACTGTTCCTGTCCGACGCCTCCGGCAGCAATTACGACGGCTCCTTCCGCAGCCCCAGCCGATTTCTGTTCAACGCGGAAGCGGAAAATGTGGAATATGTCCTTCCCATGGATCCTGAGCTGATGGAGCGAACGAAGCAGCAGGTTTCCCATACGGAACTGTCGGAAAAACCGGCATCGGAAGATCCCACAGGAAAACGGGTGAGCCACCCGGTTTTCGGTGAGGGCACCGTCATTGGCGTTCCCAGAGACCGGGAGGGCGTGATCGTCCAGTTTGACACCATCGTGACACCCCGAACCTTTGCCCCCGGCGCGAAGCTGTGCTATCTATAGAAAAAGCGGCATCCATTTGCGGATGCCGCTGAATTGATCGTCAATTTCGAACCAGTTTCCACACAACTTCCGCAAGAAAAGGCTGGGCCAGAAACATTACTCCGAAGGTCACGCTGAAAATCACGGCCAGCTCCTTCGTCTTCCAGCTGGGCCGGATGGAGGGAAACAGCTTCAGAACAAGCCGCCCAAGGCACCAGCCGAGGATCGTCCCCACCGTGTTGGTCATCAGGTCGTTGATATCGGTAGCCCGGAAGGTCAGCAGCTGCAAAAGCTCAATGGTCAGCGAAAAACCAAGCCCAAACAGCGTTGTCCGGAGGAAGGAGCGGAACCGCTTCCACAGCACCGGAAGAAAAAAGCCCAGAGGCACAAACAGCAGTACATTGAGCAGGCTGTTCCGATAGTCGGAGAACATATACGCAAAGGGCACCAGATTGATGTTTCGGTCAAATCGGATATACAATAAACTGGGCAGTCCCACCACCGCGTCCACGGCGGCAAGGTACAGTGACATTACCAGATAGCAGGCGGCCCGGTGGGAATTGCGGAAGAAGTACCGGTTCAGCACCCAAAACATCGGGATCAGGATCACCGCCGCGATTCCCGCTTCCAGGCACATGGCAAACACGCGATACATGGTTACCTCCGGACTTAAAAAATGGGCTTCAGGCACAGAATCGCCAGCACACAGCAGCAGGCGTTCAGGGCGAACCGGGAATCGTTGTGAATGTTGGACTCCGTCCGCTCGTACACCTCGTGATAGGAGGAAATGGCCTCCATAATGGTGCGGGCCGAGGGGATCTCCACCTGCGGGCTGCACTCCATGAATCCCAGGAAGTGCTCCTGCAAGGCATCCTCGTAGGCCTTATGTTCCTTGAGCTGGACAGGGAAGGTATCGTTGTGGGCATAGGTGAAGGCGTCTGTGGTGTAGTGGATCAGCTTGCCCAGTGTGTAATAGTCAAACAGATTCAGCTTTTCCTTCCGCTCCAGCCGGGCGGCAATGGCGCGCATGAACCGGCGGGCGTTCTGATAGTTGTGCCCCCGCAGCCACTGGCAGCGGATAGAGCCTTTCAGATATGTAGCCGGGTTTCGGTCCGGCTCGATGCAGCCGATCCGAAAGGCGGTCTGACAGCTTTTCGGCACATCCGGCATATAGTTTTCGATCAAATACTGCGCAATGCGAAGGTGACTTTTTCCGCGCATATAAATACCTCTATAATCCTAGTATGGGGCAATTATAGCATATTTTTCGTAGAAATTGTGAATTTTTTGGAATTTCATAGAAAGTCATAACTTTCATGTGATTCGATGTGCCGACTTTGTGGCAAATAACGAAGCCGCCCCGGAATTCGGGACGGCTTCACGCCATATTTGGAAATTACTGGATGGTAAAGGGCAGACTTGCTATCTTCATGCCCTCAATGTAGAGGCTCAGCTCGTAACTGCCGGCCCCATCAGGTACCTCGGGGATGGTCAGCTCGCCGCAGCGGGCGTCGCCGCCTGCCCAGATGTTCTTCCAATACACCTTTTCGGTGGATACATAATCCGGCAGCACATTGCCGTAAGCGTCCCGGATGACGTAGAGGATCTCCACTTCCGTTCCGGGCAGGTAGAAGCTCTGGCTGTTGCGGATCGCGATGGAAATGCTCTCGCCGGAGAAGAAGGTATCTGTATAAGCGCTTTCCTCCACATTTTCGCAGTACCACTTGGACTGATCGGGCGTACTCAGAAGCTTTGCCTCCGCGTTTTCAGCGGAGAACTCAAACTGATTGAATAAGTCGGCCTCCGAGCAGGTATAGCTGGACACGCCGCCCAGTACGGAGGTCCCATCCGCCGCCTGAAGGGTCATAGCGTACTTGGCGCCGGGAATCCTGGGATCGATCACCGCCTGGGGCTGATCGCATTTGACCACGCTCTTACCGGCGCCGTCAACAGTATAGATCAGCAGCCAGCCGCCCTCGGGCTTCTCGCCGGTATACTCCCAATTGACTGTGAGATTTTTGGGCTGGGAATCATCCACAGACAGCTGGGAGATCCGAATGGGGTTGGCTGTGATGCTGGTTCTCGCGGGCTGCGTCATGCCGGAGGCCACCACCTCCACGGTGTAGCTGGCGGCGGGATCAATGCCGATAAAAACGGCCTCGGAATCGGTGACGGTTTTCTTTTCGTCATAGCCGCTGTCGCTGTAGCACCGCACCGTCCAGCTGTCAACCAGAACGTCACCGGGGGTATCCCAGCGAACGGTGATCTCATTGTCACCGGAGGAAGAAAGGGTCAGATTGTCCGCGACGATCAGCCGCGTGGCGACGAATTGCAGAGTTTTTTCTCCGCCCAGCGTCAAATCGTCGCCGGCATCCAGCGTGAAGGTGTACAGCTTGCCGACGGTCAGGCCGGAGACGGAAACGGAGTGGCCCTCAAAGGTTTCCTCCTGGGCTTCCTCGTTTTCCGCGGAATAGTGGAGCGTCCACTGTTCCGGCTCTTCTCCCTCTACGGCGAAGTTCAGCACCACCGAGCCGTCCTCGGTGCCGGCCACAGAGGTGAAGGACAGAATGTTGGTGGTGGCGTCCGTGGTGAAGATATCGGAGGTCTTGCCGACCAGCTTGTGGAAGCCGTCAATATCCAGCTGGATGGTGTACAATGTACTGGGCTGAAGATCGGTAAAAATGGCTGTTCCGCTGCTGAGGGGCTGGCTCTGGCTGTTGCCATGATTGTCGGAGCAGGTAACACTCAGCAGCTCTTCCTTGGCGTTGGTATCCACCACTACCGTCAGCTGATCCCGGGTGCCGTTGATCAGAATGCGGTTGATGGCCTGCAGATAGATATTCTGGTAATACCAGAATCCGGCAAGCCCCGCAAGACACAGAGCCAGCAGGAAGGTCAGCGTGGCGATCAGCCGCTTGGTCCTGCGCTTGTATTTGGGATCAGCGTATTTTTTTTGACTCTTTTTCTTCTTCGGAGCGGACGCGTCCTCATCCTCCATAACGGGATCAAGAGGAATGTCCGAATCGTCGATCTCCTCGGAATCTTCCTTTACAAACGCGAAGGGATCCGGCACCTCCGGGATCTCCGGCAGCACCACTCCCTCGGGTGTCTCGTGCTCGATCAGATCCTCCGCTTTGGCGAGAATGCCGGTGAAATCGTCGTAAGGCTCATCAGGCACGGCCGGTTCCGGGGGTGTTTCCTCCAATTCCGAAGAAAGATCCTCCGATTCTGTGGAAACCTCCTCCGGTTCAGCGGGGGATCCCTGGGATTCCCACGGCTCCGGGAGAGCCTCGCCATCCTCCTCGGTTTCCGATTCCTCGGAGATATCCTCCGAAAGCACCGGTTCCTTAGCTTCCGGTACGGGCACCGTGTCTTCCGACTCCGTTACGGAGACTGCGGGAATGTCCTCATTCTGTGGTTCCGTATCTATGGCAGGCTCCGCCTGGGTGGCTTCCGCAGCAGGAGCAGCCGCGGGGACTGCCGCTTCTATAGCCTCCAGCGGAACGACCTTGGTAATGGGCACATCGTTGACGGCGTTGCGCTGCATATAGGAAGCCAGCGCTTTGCCCAGCTCAGCCGGGTCATTCCACCGCTCACCGGGGTCCGGAGCAATGGCCTTCATAATGATTTCCGCCAATTCATAGTCCGCGTTGAGCGGCGAGGGCAGGGCTTCCTCGGGCGCCTTTTCCCGGAAGGGAAGCTGGCCGTCGTTATAGAGCTGGTACAGGATCATGCCGACGGCATAAGTATCCGCCGTCAGATTCAGGGCCGCCATGGGGTCAAACAGCTCCGGCGGCGTATAAGGGCTTTGATACTTTTTCGGAAGGGCCGTATAGCTCAGCGCGTCCAGAGAGATAAAGCCGAGATCGCCAATGCGGTACTGTTTCTTATCCGACACGAAGATGTTTGTGGGCTTCAGCGCTACGTACAGGGAACCTGCCTGCCGGCAGGCTGTCAGCGCGGCACACAGGTCCAGACCCAGATTCATGGCTTCCAGCTGGGTCACGGGGCTGCGGCGCAGATACTTTTCCAGAGACCGCTTGTAGCTTCCCACCAGATAGACCTGGTAGCCCAGCCGCTTGCGGGTGATGGGAGCCATCTGCCAGCTTTCGTAGGACAGAAAGCCCTCCTGTCCGGACAGATTCTTCAGCAGTTCCGCTTCCTTCTGTACATCCTCGCCCACCATCCGGTAGTATTCCATAGCGTCGGCGGGATCTTTATACGCGCCTGCCAGCAGCAGAGCATCCATTTGGGTCTGCGTAGCAGGAATGGTGATGATTTTTACGATGTATTTTTTGTCTGTGTCTTCCTTGATGGCCGGGCAGCAGCTTACGCCGTCATGCTCGCTGATGGGCTGGCCCATGGTAAAGCCGTCCAGCAAGGGGGAGATCAACGTGGGTTTTGACAATGCTATCGCCTCCTCTTACCCAGATATCATAATGGAAAAGGCGGAAAAAAGCAATACTTTTGTTGTTGTAATTCCCAGAAAAACGTGGTATAATGTCACGCAGTATTGACACAGAGTTGTTTGACAACTGGAGGCATGGAAATGAGTAAGATTATTTGTGATATTTGCGGAACTTCCTACCCGGATACCGCGGATTGCTGCCCTATCTGCGGCTGTTCCAGGGATGCCGCCGGCAGCTTTCTGGGGGATGACCTTCTGGAGCAGACCGCGGAAGAGGGCGCTCAGGCCCCGGATCATCCCAGAAAACGCAAGGAGATTTTCGATTTTGACGAAGTGAATGCCGAGCCGGAAGAGGAGGAGGTTACCTACGCGGAGACAGACTACGACGAGGAAGAGGAGGAAGAGGACGAGGACGAGCCCCGGCAGAATACGCTGGTCGTGATCATCCTGACAGTGCTCATCGCGCTGCTTCTTATGGCTGCCGGCTTCATTTTTGTGCGTTATTTCCTGCCGAATATGGGCGGAAAGGCAGATGCTGTTCTGCAGACTACCCAGGAAACAGAGATGGTTTCCACAGAAACCACAGAACTGAGCATCCCCTGCCAGGAGCTGTATATCATCAGCGGCAAGACCGTGGAGCTGAATGAGGAGGGACAGATGTTCCTGCTGCATGTGAAGGCCAGCCCGGAAAATACCACCGACAAAATTTTGTTCGTCTCTGGTGATGAGTCCGTTGCAACCGTCACAGAGGACGGCAGGATCACCGCGGTGTCAGAGGGTGAGACGGTGATCACCATTCGCTGTGGTGTCAGTGTCATGGAATGCCCGGTGACAGTGAAATACGTTGAGAAAACCACGGAGGCGACAACGGAAGCGGTTGAGACTGTGGCAGCTGGGGAGACGGTTCCGGAGGAAGCGGACGCCGATGCAACAGTGGAAGCTGATGACGCAGTGGAAGCCACGGAAGCATCCGCTCCCGCCCAGACCAATCTGAAAAATGTAACGCTGAAGCTGAAAAAGACGGATATCCGTCTGGGCGTGTACTATGAGTACAAGCTCCTGCTGGACTGCGATCTGGAGCAGAACGAGGTCCAGTGGAGTTCCGAGCATCCCTACATCGCTTCGGTGGACGAAAACGGTGTCGTCAAGGCGATCAAGTCCGGCACCACGGTCATTACTGCCACCTATGGTGATCAGGAAGTCCAGTGCATCGTCCGGTGCAGTTAAAGAATTCCGGCAGCTCCCTTCGGGGAGCTGCCGCTCATTATTCACCTTCCACAATGTCTTTCCTGCGGAACAGGAAGGAGATGCACCACAGTCCTGCCAGTCCGACGATGGTATACACCACCCGGCTGAACAGGGAACCCGCTCCGCCAAACAGCCACGCCACGAGGTCAAACTGAAAAATGCCCACCAGTCCCCAGTTAAGGCAGCCGATGATGGACAGGATCAGCGCGACGGTATCCATAAAATAACCTCCCTTTCTCATACGGATAGGGATATGTTGCGCAGAATCTGTAATTTTATCAGGATATGGATTGAAATGTTCGGGGCTTTCCGCTATAATAACAAAAAAAGAAAAAGGAAGGAAACGCTATGACGACACTGTATGAAGCCGCCTTTGCCAAACTCAACCTGACCTTGGACGTGTTGGGCAAGCGGGAGGACGGCTATCACGACCTGCAAAGTGTCATGCAGGCCATCTCCATCCGGGACGACATCGAGATCGATGTGGGCACCGGAAAGCCTTGGAAGCTGCTGTGCACGGCGGAAGATATTCCGACGGATGAAAAAAATCTGGCCTGGAAGGCCGCGAAGGTATTCTGCGACGTTCTGAAAAAGAATCCCGATGGTCTGGAAATCCGCATCAATAAGCGCATTCCCTCCGGCGCCGGCCTTGGCGGCGGAAGCGCCGATGCCGCAGCGGTGCTCCGGGCGCTGAACCGGTACTACGACGAGCCGCTGTCGGTGATGGCCCTTGCGGAGCTGGGCGCGGAAGTGGGCAGCGATGTCCCGTTCTGTGTCCTGTGCGGTACTGCCATGGTTGAGGGCCGGGGAGAGCGGCTGCGGAAGCTGCCGGATATGCCGGACTGCGTGTTTGTGGTCTGCAAGCCGGATTTCTCCGTGTCCACCCCGGAGCTGTACCAGAAGATCGACACCGTGGCCATTGCCGACCGACCCGACAACCGTGCCATGGAAGCGGCGCTTCTGGCGGGGGACTTGGGCAAGATCGCGGAAAATGTCTGCAACGTCTTTGATCCGGTGGTGACCTCAGAACATCTGGAACTGAACTATATCAAGTCTATTTTCCACAGCTACGGCGCCCTGGCCCAGCAGATGACCGGTTCCGGTTCCGCGGTGTTTGCCATCCTGGAGAACTTTGAATATGCCGCTGTGGCGTGCAATATGCTGAAGGACAACTATCCCCAGGTTTTTATTGCCAAACCCGTATAATTTTGACTTTTGCCGTCCATACTGGAAGTATTTCAGTATGGACGGTGTTTTTTGTGGGAAAGAAAGCAAAGTGTCTCGGTATTTGCCTTCTGCTGGCGGTATCGGTCTGGACCTGGGAGCTGCTGCGGGACCGGCAGTATCTGGATCAGGAGCTGATCCGGCTGCACGTGGTTGCCAATTCCGACAGTGAAGCAGATCAGAGCATCAAGCTTCAGGTTCGCGACGCCATTGTGGCAAGCCTTTCTGAGGGCATGGCGGACATCGGGGATGTACAGGCGGCAAAGGCCTATCTGCGGGAGAACCTGTCAAAAATCGAGACCATAGCCAACAATACCCTGGAAGCCGCCGGGGTAGACAGCCGTGCTGCCGTTACATTGTGCAAGGAGACCTTTGATATCCGTAAATACGATACGTTTACACTTCCTGCCGGGGTCTACGAATCCCTGCGGGTGGTGATCGGAGAGGGGCAGGGGCATAATTGGTGGTGCGTGGCTTTCCCGACCCTGTGCATGAGCGCCACGACGGAAGAATTCGAAGCAGCGGCCCGGACCGCCGGAATGGATGACACCCTGTCGCAGACCCTCTCTGGTGAACCGGATTACCAGCTGCGGTTTTACCTGCTGGACGTGTTGGGCAGAATGGAAAATTTGTGCTTCCGCGAAAAATGACACCCTATATTTTGGACGGATTCTGTGATATAATGCGAAAAAACAGAGAGAAGGCGAGACGATGGTGCGTTTGTTGTTGGGCCGGGACTGGACGGCCAATTCAGACGAGATTTTGAGAAGAATTGCCCGGGATGTAAAGGAACGAAAAGGAAACAGGATCCTCATGGTCCCGGAACTGATCAGCCATGAAACAGAGCGCCGCCTGTGCGCGGCAGCGGGGGACACTGCCAGCCGTTACGCGGAGGTGCTGTCCTTTACCCGCTTGGCACGGCGGGTCTCCGACACCATGGGCAGCGCGGCGGCAGAATGTCTGGACAATGGCGGTCGGGTGGTGGCCATGGCGGCGGCTGCCAGACAGCTCAGCAGCCGATTGAAGGCCTATGCCGCTGTGGAAACCAAGCCGGAATTCCTGTCAGGCCTCATTGACGCGGTGGATGAATTCAAGCGCTGCTGCATTACCCCACAGGACTTAATGGAAGCTTCCCGGCAGACGGAAGGAAGCCTTGCCCAGAAACTGGAGGAGCTGTCCGTACTGATGGACGGCTACGACGGCCTGTGCCAGCGGGGCAAGCGGGACCCCAGAGACCAGATGACGTGGCTGCTGGAACAGCTGGAGGACGGCCCCTTTGCCCAGGAGCATGTTTTCTACATAGACGGCTTCCCGGATTTTACCCGGCAGAACCTGGCGATCCTGGAACACCTTATGCAGGCCTCTCCGGAGGTCACTATCAGCATGAACTGCGACAGTCTGCGATCCGGTCTGCTGGCCTTTGAGAAGGCGGGAGATACCGCCGGAGAACTGTACCGTTTGGCCAACTGTGCCGGGGTGGAAATTCAGATCGAGGAAGTCCGTCCCTATGAAATGCCGTTAAATCCCGTGCGGGAAAGCCTGTTTCAGGGCACCATTCGAACCGGGGAACTTCCGAACGATCTGCACACAGTGCGGGCGCAATCCCCATGGCAGGAGTGTATGTATGCTGCCCAGCGGGTCAGGGACCTGGTAGAGCAGGGCTGCCGCTATCGGGACATCACTGTGGTCTGCACGGATCTGCCCGCCTACCAGCCCCTGATGGATCTGGTGTTCCATCGGTTCCATATTCCGCTCTACCGCTCCGGTACGGAGGAAATTCTGCAAAACAGTGTGATCAACACGGTTTTGACTGCTTTGGATGCGGCAATCACCGGCTTTGATCAAAAAGATACCCTTCGCTATCTGCGTTCGGCCCTGTCGCCGGTGGACTCTGACACCTGTGACCAGCTGGAAAACTACGCAGTGATCTGGGGCATCCGGGGAAACAAGTGGACGCAGAGCTGGACGGGACACCCCGATGGCCTCAGCGGCCAATGGGATGATCCTGCCAGACAGACGCTGGCATGGCTGAACGAGGTGCGGTATCAGGCGGTTTCGCCCCTGCAGCGCCTGCAGAGCGGCTTCCGTGACGCGAAGAATCTGCGGGGGCAGGTGCTGGCCCTGACGGCCTTTCTGGAGGATATTCAGCTTCAGCATCAGCTGAGCCGGATGGCCCGGGAACTGGACGAAACCGGCGCTCCCAGAGAAGCCCAGATTTTAAACCAGCTGTGGGAAATTCTCCTGTCCGCTTTGGAGCAGCTGTACGCCGTGCTGGGAGATACCGTCTGGGAGCCGGAGCATTTTACCCGCCTTTTCCGGCTGCTGCTGAGCCAGTACGACGTGGGTACCATCCCGCCGGTGCTGGACGCCGTGCAGATGGGCACGGTCAGCGCCATGCGCTGTCACCGGCAGAAGCACCTGATCGTGCTGGGGGCAGAAGAAGGGAAGCTGCCCGGCTACAGCGGCTCTACGGGCGTACTGACAGATCAGGAGCGGGTGATCCTGCGCCAGCTGGGCGTACCCTTAACAGGTGGTTCCGTGGAGGGCATTCAGGCGGAATTCGCGGAGATCTACGGTGTGTTCTGCGGAGCGGAGGAAAGCATTTCCGTTTGCTGTTCCGGCGACCAGCCCTCCTTCCTGTTTAGGAGACTGTCTCAGATGGCTGGCCGGGAGGAACAGGCGGAAACCTCTGTTGGCTACGGGCGGGCAGACAGCCATGAGGCAGGTGCCTGCCTTGCCCGCTGGAACGCGGAAAAAGAGGCAAAAAAACTGGATGTCCTGTCCAGTTACGCAGATACCGTCCAAAAAAGGGACTATTGTCTGGGAGAAGTACAGCGCAGATCCGTGCAGGCCCTCTATGGAAGCACCCTGAACCTGTCCGCTTCCCAGATCGACCGGCAGGCGGAGTGCCGGCTATCCTATTTCCTGAAATACGGCCTGCGGGCCAGAGAGCGGAAGGAAGCCGCGATCGACCCGGCGGAATTTGGAACCTATGTCCATGCGGTGCTGGAAAATACCACCCGGTGCATCCGGGACATGGGGGGCTTCCACAAGGTGACGCTGGAGCAGACCTTGGAAATTGCCCACCGCTTCAGTCAGGAGTATGCTGACGAACGGTTCAGCCAGCTGGACAGCCAGCGCATGACCTATCTTTTCCGCCGCAACGTGCAGGAGCTGGACATGGTGGTGCGGGAGCTGTGGCAGGAGCTGAAGGACTCTGGCTTCCAGCCGGTGGAATTTGAGCTGAGCTTTGGCACCGGGGAAGCCCTGCCGCCGATCGCCATCCCCAACCACGCCATGAACGCGGTGCTGCGGGGCTTTGTAGACCGGGTGGATGTGTGGGATTCCGGCGCTTCCCGGTATTTCCGGGTGGTGGATTACAAAACCGGAAAGAAAGACTTTGACTACTGCGACGTCTATAACGGCGTGGGACTGCAAATGCTTCTGTACCTGTTCGCCCTGGGCGAAAACGGCGATGAACTGCTGGGCGAACATCCCATCCCGGCGGGGGTCCAATACTTCCCGGCCCGTGCGCCGTACCTCAGCACAGAAGGAAAGCTGGATGCGGAAGCTGCCCGGAAGGAGCGTGTCTCCCAGTGGAAGCGGAAGGGCCTGCTCCTGAATGATGAAGCGGTCCTGCAGGCAATGGAGCCGGGGGACAACCCCAGCCGTATGTGCTACACCCGGAAAAAGGATGGCACCATATCGGGCGACCTGGCGGACAGAGAGCAGCTGAAAAAATTGAAAGAATTTGTGTTCGGCGTCCTGTCCAACATGGTGGAGGATATTGCTTCCGGCAATGTGGAGCCGAATCCTTACACCCGGGGCACCAGCCACAACGCCTGCGCCTTCTGCCCCTACGGCCCCATCTGCCACGAAGCGGAGGTCGCCGGACGGCGCAGCTATAAGGCCATGAGTGCCCAGCGGTTCTGGGAGGAAGTAGACAAGGAGGTGAAGCACCATGGCAGATAAACTGACGCCCCAACAGGCCCAGGCGGTACATAACCGGGGCGGAAAGCTGCTGGTTTCCGCCGCCGCAGGCTCCGGAAAAACCAAGGTGCTGGTGGACCGTCTGATGACCTATCTCACCGACGGGCAGGATCCTGCCAATCTGGATGATTTTCTGATCATTACCTACACCAAGGCAGCGGCATCAGAGCTTCGGGGGAAAATCGCTGCGAAGCTGAGCCAGCGGATTGCCGAGGAGCCGGAGAATAAGCACTTGCAGAAGCAGATGCAGCGGCTGTTTCTGGCGAAAATCTCCACCGTCCACGGCTTTTGCGGCGATATTCTCCGGGAATATGCCTACCGCCTGGACATTCCGGCGGATTTCCGGGTAGCGGATGAGAATGAGTGCCGGGAGATCCGGGATCAGGTGCTTGCCGATTTGCTGGACAGAGCCTATGCGCAGGGCGATGACCCGGATTTCCGGGCCTTTGTGGATACCCAGGGCCTGGGCCGGGATGACCGGCTGGTGCCCCAGATCATTGAAAAGGTCTACGACAGCGCCCGGTGCCACCTGAACCCAAAACAGTGGCTGGGTACCTGCCTGACCCTGCTGGACGCGGAAGACGCGGCGGATGCCTCGCAGACCCTGTGGGGCAAATTTCTGATCGATGACCTACATGCGTATCTGGACTGCCAGATCCATGTGATAGAAGCCTGCGCAAATCAGCTCTCCGCCAGCGAAGGAATGGAGAAAGCGTCCATCAACCTGAGAGACACTCTGTACCAACTTCAGGCCTTGCGGGAGGAAGAAACCTGGGATGGGATCGTGAAAAAGCGCGCCATTGACTACGGCAGGCTGGTGTTTCCTAAGAAAAATGTCGATCTGGACCTGGCAGACCGGGTGAAAGCCGCACGGAAAGCCTGTAAAACGGGACTGGAGAGAAAGCTGAAAAATTTCTCTGACGATTCCGCGCAAGTCCTCATGGATCTGGCCCAGTCGGCCTCCGGAGCCCGGGGCCTTGCCAAGCTGGTGGAGCAGTTCGACCGAGACTACCGCGACGCCAAGCGCAGCCGACGGATCCTGGATTTCAGCGATTTGGAGCATCACACCCTTGATCTGCTGCTGGGCAAGTCCCGAACCAATCCCACGGCCGCCGCGGCGGAGATCGGCGGCAGATACCGGGAGATCCTGGTGGACGAGTATCAGGATTCCAACGGTGTACAGGACGCGATTTTTTCCGTTCTGAGCCGGGAAAAGCAGAACTGCTTTCTGGTGGGCGATGTGAAGCAGTCCATCTATCAGTTCCGGCTGGCAGACCCGGGAATTTTCCTTGAAAAGTACGAGACCTATGCGCCAGCCGAAGACGCCCAGCCGGGGCAGGGAAGGAAGGTGCTGCTCAGCCACAATTTCCGCTCCGGCGGGGAGGTCATTGAGGGCGTCAACCATGTGTTTACTACCTGCATGACCCCAAAGGTGGGCGGACTCTACTATACCGAGGCGGAAGCCCTCCGGGAGGGAATACCCCACATCCCGCTGCCGGACCCCGGCGTGGAGCTGTACGCGCTGGAAACCGTGACCGACACCTACGCGGAAGAAGCGGCCTTTGTGGCCGGACGGATCCGGGAGATGCTGGACTCCGGCACACTGGTGCGGGAGGGCGATACCCTGCGCCCGGTGAAGCCGGGGGATATTGTGATCCTTCTGCGGTCCCCCGGCAGCGCCGGCGGCTACTTCCAGCGGGCGCTGGAAGCACTGGGCATCCACTGTTCCACCGGCGGTGGTACGGATCTGCTGCAAACCCAGGAGATCGGCATTTTCCGCAGCCTGCTGCAAACGGTGATGAATCCCCGGCAGGACATCCCGCTTATCAGCGTGCTGGCAAGCCCGGTGTTCGGCTTCACAGCGGAGGATTTGGCCCAGACCCGGGCAAAGCAGAAAAAAGGCGCTTTCTACGACGCGCTGGTTTCCAGCGGACACCCGAAAGCGGAAGCGTTTCTTCTGACGCTGGATACCCTCCGCTCCGAGGCAAAGCGCAGCACCCTCACGGCCTTGATGGAAAAGTGTATGCTGCTGACCCGTATGGACAGCATTTTTGCCGCCATGCCCGGTGGAGAAGCCAGGGCGGTGAATATTCAGACCTTCTATCAATACGCCTGTGACTTTGAGAAGGGAACTCTGCGGGAGCTTTCCCAGTTCCTTGAGCATCTGGACAGGATGGAGGACCGGGGCCTTGTAACGGCAAACGCTGCCGGAGCAGACTGCGTGAACATTATGAGCATCCACAAGTCCAAGGGCCTGGAATTCCCGGTGGTGTTCCTTTGCAACCTGTCCCGGCGGTTCAATCAGGAGGACCTGCGTGCCCAGATCCTCTGCGACAAAACGTTGGGCCTGGGCCTGTCCAGCGCGGATACGGAAAACCGCGTCCGCTATCCCTCCCTCGCCAAGCGGGCCATTGGGGTGAAGATGGCATCGGAGAGCGTCTCCGAGGAAATGCGGGTGCTGTATGTCGCCATGACCCGGGCAAAGGACCGCCTGGTGATGACCTACGCTTCTCAAACGCTCTGTGCGGATTTGCGGGACATTGCGCAGCGCTATGACTTTGACGGCGGCCGCCTGCTGAGCCAGGATGCCACCTGTATGGGCGACTGGGTGCTCCTTGCGGCGATGAGCAGGCGGGAAGCCGGTGCCCTGCACGCCTTGGGCGGCAGACCGGCGGAAACCACGCTGACCGACCATCCGTGGAAGATCGAAACCCCGGCGGTACAGACAGAAATCCAGACCGCTTCCGCGGTCGCGGAGGAAACGCCCAGTCTTCCGTCAGGACTGGAAGCCCAGCTGCGCAAAGCGCTGTCTTTTCAATACTCCCACCTCCCGGCGACCTGCACGCCCTCAAAGCAGACGGCCACGGGACGGAAGGGCCGTGTCAAGGACGCGGAAGCGGCGGAAAACGCGGAACCGCCCAAAAAACCGGAGAGAAACTGGCGTCAGCCTGAATTTTTGACTGCCCAGACAGAGGGCAGAAGCTATGGTAACGCTATGCACGCTGTCCTGCAATATCTGAAGTACGAAAACTGCGGAGATGTTCCGGCGGTATCGGCGGAAGTTCAGCGCCTTGTCGCGGCAGGATTTCTGACGCAGGAGCAGGCAGCGTTGGTAAATCCGGAAAAGCTGGCACGGTTTTTCCAGACGGAGCCGGGGAAAAAGCTCCGTTCCGGCGCGCCCTGTCTGCGGGAGTTTAAGTTCTCCATACTGGACGATGGAAGACATTACGGTGAGGGTCTGGAAGGGGAACAGGTGCTGCTGCAGGGTGTCGTGGACTGCGCCATTCTGGAGCAGGAGGGGATCACCGTCATCGACTTCAAAACGGACAGGGTCACGGAGGAA
The DNA here is from genome assembly GCA_030539285.1 of Eubacteriales bacterium. GTDB lineage: Bacteria > Bacillota > Clostridia > Oscillospirales > Oscillospiraceae > Faecousia. The sequence continues at coordinate 2 of JAUNSH010000024.1, read as the reverse complement.
AC
>JAUNSH010000023.1 GCA_030539285.1 Eubacteriales bacterium | reverse complement strand
ATCGCCTTCCAGCCCGACGGCACCATCATCGACAAGTACGGCACCTATGACGATTATCTGGCGTGGATGGCGGAAAACAAGGAGAAGGCGTAATTATGGAAAAAATTCTTGACATTATTACGGCGAAAATGCAGAAGGCCTTTGCTGATGCCGGGTACGACGCCGCTTACGGCCGGGTGACGGTCTCCAACCGGCCCGACCTGTGCGAGTACCAGTGCAATGGCGCCCTGTCTGCCGCCAAGCAGTATAAGTGCGCCCCCATCAAGATCGCTCAGGCGGTGGTGGAGAAGCTGAATGCCGAGGATTATTCTCTGGTGGAGGCGGTCATGCCCGGCTTCATCAATCTGAAGCTGTCCGACCATTTCTTGCAGGCCTATCTGGAGCAAATGCGCACCACCGAGGACTTCGGCATTGTGAAGGAGGGCGCGGGCAAGACCATCGTGGTGGACTACGGCGGGCCTAACGTTGCCAAGCCCCTGCACATCGGCCACCTGCGCTCCGCCATTATCGGCGAGAGCCTGAAACGGCTGTACAAGTTCTTCGGCTACAATACCATCGGCGACATCCATCTGGGTGACTGGGGTCTGCAAATGGGCCTGATCATCGCGGAATTGCAGGAGCGGCAGCCCAATCTGTGCTATTTTGATGAAAATTACACCGGGGAATACCCGGAGGAAGCCCCCTTCACCATTTCCGAGCTGGAAGAAATTTACCCCGCCGCCTCCGCCAAGAAGAAGGTGGACGAGGTCTTTGCGGAAAAGGCCCATACCGCCACCTATGAATTGCAGAACGGACGCCGGGGCTACCGGGCCATCTGGCAGCATATCATGAAGCTGTCCGTGGCGGATATGACCCGGATCTACAACTCTCTGGACGTGCATTTCGAGAGCTGGCTGGGCGAAAGCGACGCCGACCCCTTCATTCCCGACATGATCGCGGACTTCAAGGCCAAGGGCCTTGCGGTGGAGAGCGAGGGCGCATGGGTCATCCCTGTGGCCGAGGAAACCGACAAGAAGGAAGTTCCTCCCTGCATTCTGGTGAAATCCGACGGCTCTGCCATCTACGCTACCACCGACCTTGCCACCATGGTTCAGAGAATGCGGGACTTTAAGCCCGACAAAATCCTCTACATTACCGACAAGCGGCAGGCCCTGCACTTTGAGCAGGTGTTCCGGGCCGCCAGAAAGGGCGGCATCATCCCGGAAAATGTCGAATTGGAGCACCTTGGCTTTGGCACCATGAACGGTAAGGACGGCAAGCCCTTCAAGACCCGGGACGGCGGCGTCATGCGGCTGGAACAGCTCATCGGCGATATGACCGAATTTGTCCGGGCCAAGGTGGTGGAGAACAAGATCGTGGAGGACTCTGCCGTGGAGGAGACCACCGCGAAAATCGCCCTTGCGGCTCTCAAATACGGTGACCTGAGCAACCAGCCCACCAAGGATTATGTGTTCGATATGGACAGGTTCGCCGCCTTCGAGGGCAACACCGGCCCCTATATTCTCTACACCATCGTCCGGGTCAAGTCCATTCTCAGCCGCTACGGCGCATGGGAAAACCTGCCCATTCAGGCTCCCGCCAACCCCTATGCCAAGGATCTGATGCTGGCCATCACCAAGTTCGGCCCCGCGCTGGAAAGCGCCCTGCATTCCTCCGCGCCCAATCTTGTTTGCGCCTACATCTACGAGCTGGCAGGCTGTGTCAACAAGTTCTATCACGAAACGCCCATCCTCAAGGAAGAGGACGAAACCGTGAAAGCGGGCCACATCGCCCTCATCGGCCTTGCGAAAAACGTGCTGGAAACCAGCATCGGCCTGCTGGGCTTCAGTGCGCCGGAGAAAATGTAAGGCGACAGGGCCGCCAGCCAATGCGTTACGAACGCGGGTGATCAATTTGCATCCTTTGGGCCCCTCGACCAGAATCGCTCGGTAATGAGGTAAATTCCCCTTTCGCTGATTAAGGCAATATGTCATTGCGAGCCAGTGTGCACACTGGCGTGGCAATCCGTATTCCATTTTGCACTCTGATGACGCATTTTCCAAAAAGGGAGAACGGATTGCCACGTCGGGCTTCGCCCTCCTCGCAATGACATATTACTCCGCCAACTTTTAGCGGATGAAATCGTAACAGCGATAAAGCAACGTCCCCGTTTGCGTCAGGCAAACGGGGACGAACGTTATTTATTTCCCGGGCTTGAAGGAATCCTTCAAGCTGACGCTGCGGTTGAACACCAGATGGTCAGGGCTGGAATCCTTGCTGTCGGGGCAGAAGTAGCCCAGACGCATGAACTGGAAGCTCATGGGAGCCTTGGCATCCTTCAAAGAAGCCTCCACCTTGCAGCCGGTGAGCACTTCCAGAGAGTTGGGGTTCAGGCAGGCCAGAAAATCCTTTCCGGCGGCGTCGGGGTCGGGATCGTCAAAGAGGTTGTCGTACTGGCGCACCTCGGCATCCACGGCAGTTTCGGCATCCACCCAGTGAATGGTCGCGCCCTTCACCTTCCGGCCGTCGGCGGGGTCGCCGCCCCGGGACTCGGGGTCGTAGGTGGCGAGAACCTCCACCACATTGCCGTTCTCGTCGGTGACACAGCCGGTGCACTTAATGAGGTAAGCGCCCTTCAGGCGGCACTCGGGGCCGTCAGGGTACAGTCGCTTGTACTTGGGGATGGGCTGGGCCAGGAAGTCGTCAGCCTCGATCCACAGATTCCGGGAGAAGGTGACTTCCCGGGTGCCGTCCTCGGGACGGTTGGGGTTATTCTCCACGGTGACGGTCTCGGACTGACCCTCGGGATAGTTGGTGATGGTCAGCTTCACGGGCTTCAGCACCGCCATGACCCGCTGGGCAGTCTCGTTCAGATCTTCCCGCAGGCAGAACTCCAAAAATGCGTAGGGGATGGTGTTGGGGCTTTTCGCCACGCCCACCCGCTCGCAGAAGTTGCGGATGGACTTGGGGGTGTAGCCTCTCCGGCGCAGGCCGCAGAGGGTGGGCATCCGGGGGTCGTCCCAGCCGGAGACGTAGTTGTTCTCCACCAGCGCGCGGAGCTTGCGCTTACTCAGCACGGTGTGGTCGATGCCCAGCCGGGCAAACTCGATCTGCCGGGGGTGGTGGGGCACGGACACGTTTTCGACGACCCAGTTGTACAGGGGCCGGTGGTTCTCAAATTCCAGGGAGCACAGGGAGTGGGTGATGCCCTCCAAAGCGTCCTGAATGGGGTGGGCAAAGTCGTACATGGGGTAGATGCACCACTTGTCCCCCTGGCGGTGGTGGTGCATATGGCGGATGCGGTAGATGACGGGGTCGCGCATATTGAAGTTGCCGGAGGCAAGGTCGATCTTGGCCCGGAGGGTATACTTGTTGTCTTCGAACTCCCCGGCCCGCATCCGGGCGAACAGGTCAAGGCTTTCTTCGATAGGACGATCCCGGTAGGGAGAAATTGCGGGGGTGTTCAGGTCGCCCCGGTACTCCTTAAACTGCTCGGGAGTCAGCTCGCACACGTAGGCCAGACCCTTTTTAATGAGTTCCACGGCGTACTCATAGTCCTTCTCAAAGTAGTCGGAGCCGTAGAAGAAACGGTCGCCCCAGTCGAAGCCCAGCCAGTGGATATCCTCCTGAATGGCCTCCACAAACTCCACATCCTCCTTGGTGGGGTTGGTGTCGTCCATACGCAGGTTGCACAGGCCGCCGTACTTCTCCGCGGTGCCGAAGTCGATGCACAGGGCCTTGCAGTGGCCGATGTGCAGGTAGCCGTTAGGCTCCGGCGGGAACCGGGTGTGCACGGTCTGGCCCGCGTACTGCCCGCCCTCGGCGATGTCCTCATCAATAAAGGCATGGATAAAATTCTTGCTCTCGGTCATTTCAGCCATATCCAAACATCCTCTCTTTGGTTTTCCAATGTTGAACCATTATACCCCATTGTGGGAAAATTTGCAACATTCATTCGTGCCAGAAACGGCAGTTTGTTCCGGGGCGGTTGTGTGGAAATTGTACATTGCCGACAAGAATGTGAAAAAACAGAAAACAAATTAAGAATTCTTAAAATTATGGTTGTCATTTTGGCTGTCTTATATTAAAATAGGAAAGGATATGAAAACGAGAGAAGGAGCGTGGATAGCTTTGTCTACCATCAAATACCGGCGCATCCTGCTGAAGCTCAGCGGAGAAGCGCTGGGTGAGGGGATTTCCGAGAATGTGGCAGTGGGTCTGGATTTTGCCAAGATCCATTCTGTATGCGAGGTCATCCGCCAGTGCCACGATCTGGGCGTCCAGATCGGCCTGGTCATCGGCGGCGGCAACTTCTGGCGGGGCGTGAAAAACGGCAGCGGGAAAATGCAGCGTTCCCACGGCGACGCCATGGGTATGCTGGCCACCGTCATGAATGCCATTGCCGTGGCGGACGTGCTGGAACAGCATGGACTGGACGCGCGGGTGCTGACCGCGGTGGAAATGAACAAGTTTGCCGAGTATTTCACCCGGGACACCGCCGACCGCTACTTAAATGAGGGCAAGGTGGTCATCTTTGCCGCCGGCACCGGCAACCCCTATTTCTCCACGGACACCGGCGCGGTGCTTCGGGGCGTGGAAATTGAGGCTGACGCGGTGCTGATGGCGAAAAATATCGATGCCATCTACTCTGCCGACCCCCGCACGAACCCCGATGCGGTGCGCTACTCCCATCTGACCTATGACAAGGTGCTGGCTGACCATCTGAAGGCCACCGACAGCACCGCCATGACCCTTGCCATGGACAACGATATGCCCATGGTGTGCTTCGCCCTGAATCCCCCCGAAAATATCCTCCGCGTCGTCCGCGGAGAGGCCATCGGAACCACTGTTACTGTTAAGGAGGACTAAAGTATGAGCGTAGATTTCAAGGAATTCGGAAGAAGAATGGATAAGACCTTGGAGCACCTGGAGGAGGACTTCGGTGCCGTTCGCGCGGGCCGGGCCAACGCCAAGGTTCTCGACCGCATCACCGTGGAGTATTATGGCAGTGAGACCCCGCTGAACGGCGTCGCCACCATCTCCACCCCCGACGCACGGACGCTGGTGATCCAGCCCTGGGATACCAAGCTCCTGAAAGAGATCCAGAAGGCGATCCAGACCTCTGATCTGGGCATCAACCCCCAGAACGACGGCAAGGTCATCCGGCTGGTGTTCCCCCAGCTGACGGAGGAGCGCCGTAAGGATCTGGCCAAGCAGGTCAAGAAGTACGCCGAGGACGCCAAGGTCGCCATGCGCAACATCCGCCGGGACGGCATGGACTACGTGAAGAAGCTGAAGAAGAACAACGAGATCACCGAGGATGACCAGAAGAAGGCGGAGAAGGACTTGCAGGATCTGCTGGACAAGAATATCAAGAAGGTGGATGCCGCTCTGGCCGCCAAGGAAAAGGAACTGATGTCTCTGTAATGCTCACGAACCGTTGGGGGCGCGCTGCGCTCCCAACGAACGCATATTATGATTTAGAAAGAGGTGCTTATTTTGGCACTTTCGGAAAAACCAAAACCGCCCCGGCACATTGCCATCATCATGGACGGCAACGGACGCTGGGCCAAGCAGCGGGGCCTGCCCCGCACCGCCGGTCACGCCGCCGGCGCGGAAGCCTTCCGGCGTATTGCAAATTACTGCCGCACCCTGGGTGTGGAATACCTGACGGTATACGCCTTCTCCACGGAGAACTGGAAGCGTTCTGCCGACGAGGTGGCGGGCATCATGAAGCTGCTGCGCCGGTATCTGGAGGAAGCCCTGCGGGACATGGAGAAAAACCGGGTCCGCTTCTGCTTCTTCGGTGATCTGAGTAAGCTCAGCCCGGATCTTCAGGCCCTGTGTGACCGGGCGCAGAAGCAAAGTGAAGACTATGACGTACAGGTGAACTTCTGCCTGAACTACGGCGGACGGGACGAGATCGTTCAGGCGGCCCGGCGGTTTGCCCGGGATGTGGCGGATGGAAACCGCCAGCCGGAGGAACTGACCGAGGAGCTTCTTTCCACCTACCTGTACTCTGCGGACGTTCCCGACCCGGAGCTGATTATCCGGCCCTCCGGGGAAAAACGCACCAGCAATTTCCTGCTGTGGCAGTCCGCCTACTCGGAATATGTATTTATGAATGTCCTGTGGCCCGATTTCTCCTCTGCGGATCTGGACGCGGCCATTGAAGAATATCACCGGCGCAACCGCCGCTTTGGAGGGGTATAAAGAGATATGAAGACTCGAATTATCGCGGCGGCGGTACTGGTGCCGGTACTCTTCCTGATCGTTCTGGTTGCCCCGGAGAGCGCGGCGGCGGCAATCCTCGGTATATTGCTCGCCATTGCCTCCTATGAGCTGCTGTACCGCACGGGGCTGGTAAAGCACCCCCGGCTGGTGGTCTATTCCTCCGTCATGGCCTTTGCCATTTCCATGTGGAGCTACTGGGGAGCGGTGCGGGCCTACTTTGTGCTGCTGCTCATGGCCTACTCCATGGTGCTGTTTGCCGAAATGATGCTGGATCACATCAAGATCCACTTTGAGACCATCAGCATGTGCTTTGTCTCCGGTGTGATCATTCCGTATCTGCTGACGGCGCTGATCCGCATTCTGACCATGGACATTGGGCGCTACGTGATCCTGATCCCCTTTATCGTGGCCTTTATGTCCGACGCCGGCGCCTATTTTACGGGCCTGAAATTCGGAAAGCACAAGCTGGCCCCGGTGGTCAGTCCCAACAAGACCATCGAGGGCGTGCTGGGCGGTCTGGCGGGGGCTACCATCGGTATGCTGATCTACACCCTGATCCTGGATCTGCCCCTGAAGCTTGACGTGAACTATGGCGTGGCTCTGCTGTACGGCATCGTCGGCTCCGCCGCGGGCACCTTCGGTGACCTGTGCTTTTCCATCATCAAGCGCCAGACCGGCATCAAGGACTATGGCAATCTGATCCCCGGTCACGGCGGCGTGCTGGACCGGTTCGATTCCCTGACCATGGTGGCACCCCTGATGGAATCGCTTCTGCTGATCCTGCCGCTGATCCGGCTGTAAAGGGGATAGGGATATGGTAAAATGCGTCAGTATTCTCGGCTCTACCGGCTCCATCGGCCGGCAGAGCCTGGACATTATCAGCCGGCTGCCAAAAATCAAGGTGGCGGCTTTAACTGCGGGCACCAGCGTGGAACGGATGGCGGCGCAGTGCCGGGAATTCATGCCGGAGCTTGCCGTCATGGCCACGGAGGCGGCGGCAAAAGAACTGTCTGCTCAGATTAGCGACCTGCCTATTCGGGTAGAATGGGGAGAGCAGGGCCTGCTGGAAGCTGCATCTATGCCCTGCGCGGATTGCGTCATCACCGCTGTGGTGGGCATGGTGGGCCTGAAGCCCACACTTGCTGCTATCCGGGCGGGCAAGCGCATTGGCCTTGCCAACAAGGAAACTCTGGTCTGCGCCGGAGAGCTGGTGATGGCGGAAGCGGAAAAGTACCACGCGGAGATCATCCCCGTGGACTCCGAGCACTCCGCGATCTTCCAGTGCCTCATGGGCTGCGGTGATAAAAAAGAGATCAAACGGCTGATTTTGACCTGTTCCGGCGGCCCCTTCTTCGGCAAGAGCCGTGAGGAGCTGAAAACCGTGACTCAGGCAGATGCCCTCAAGCACCCCAACTGGAAAATGGGGGCCAAGATCACCATCGACTGCGCCACCCTCATGAACAAGGGCCTGGAAGTCATCGAAGCCATGCGGCTGTATCGGATGCCGCTGGAACAGGTGGACGTGGTGATCCACCGGCAGAGCGTGGTGCATTCCATGGTGGAGTTCACCGACGGGGCGGTGATGGCCCAGCTGGGCACCCCGGATATGCGCCTGCCCATTCAGCTGGCGCTGACCTACCCCGAGCGGATCCACTGTCCCGTGGAGCCGCTGGATCTTCTGACTTGCGGCCCGCTGACCTTCAGCAAGCCCGATATGGAGAACTTCCCCTGTCTGGCGCTGGCCTACGAATGCGCAAAACAGGGCGGCACCGCCTGCCCCGCCATGAACGGTGCCAACGAGGAAGCGGTGGCCATGTTCCTGCGGAATGAAATTGGCTTCTACGATATTTACAATTTGGTTTCTCAGGCGGTGGAAGCTGTGCCCTTTCTGAAAAACCCCACTCTGGAAGAAATTCTGGAGGCCGACCGTCAGGCGCGGGCCGCGGTCAAATCGTTATCTTAAGGAACCTCTGAACAAATCATCTGCGGTTGGACGGTGGATCTTTTGCCCCATCCGTGCAGTTCTTACATTGGGAAATACATCAAGTATTCCTCCAATTTAAGAACTTTCGGCTGAGTCAAAATCTCTCACCGCCGACGCTTGCTGATTTATTCAGAGCTTCCTAATAAGCGAGGAAATCTATGAGCGTTCTTTTTGCGATCCTTCTGTTCAGTTTTTTGATTTTTATTCACGAGCTGGGGCATTTCGTCGCGGCGAAGCTGTCTGGTGTTCAGGTCAACGAGTTTTCCATGTTCATGGGCCCGCTCCTGTGGTCAAAGCAGATCGGCGAGACCACCTATTCTCTGCGGCTTATTCCCATTGGCGGCTTCTGTGCCATGGAGGGTGAGGACGAGGACAGTGACAACCCCCGCGCCTTTGGCAAGGCGGCCTGGTGGAAGCGGCTGATCATTCTGGTGGCGGGCGCTGCCATGAATTTTCTGGCAGGCGTTCTCATTATGATCGCCATTTACCTGCCGGCGCAGCAGGTGGTGGAACCGGTGATCGACAGCTTTGAAAGCTTTTGTACCATCAATGGCGAGGATGGATTGCAGGTCGGCGACCGGATCGTGGAGCTGGACGGCGAAAAAATCTACGTTCAGAGCGACTTTTCCATGCTGCTGCAATTGAATCCCGGAGACACCCACGACCTCGTGGTGGAACGGGATGGCAAAAAGGTCACGCTTTCCGATTTCTCCATGGAGAAGCACACGGTAACTGCCGGGGACGGCACCACCCGGGAGCTGTACGGCATGAACTTTACGCTTCAGGAACTGACGCTGTTCGGAAAGCTGCGTTACGCCTGGAACCAGTGTATGGACACTGTGCGGCTGGTGCGGCTGAGCCTGCAAATGCTGGTGAAGGGGCAGGTGGGCCTGTCGGATATGTCCGGCCCGGTGGGCATCGTGCAGCAGATGTCTGTGGTTGCGGACAGCTCGCCCACGAAGCTGGACGCACTGATGAATATGCTGTATTTCGGCGCATTTATCGCCATTAACCTTGCGGTGATGAACCTGCTGCCCATCCCGGCGCTGGACGGCGGACGGGTGGTGTGCCTGCTCATTACCACGGCGGTGGAAGCCGTGACAAAGAAGAAGATCAACCCCAAATATGAGGGATATCTCCACGGTGTGGGCATGATCGCCCTGCTGGGACTGATGGCCCTGATCATGTTCAAGGATATTTTTGTGCTGATTCGAGGATGAAAATTATGACGAGACAGATAAAGGTGGGTGGAATTCCCATTGGCGGGGGCTCCCCGGTGGTGATCCAGTCCATGCTCAATACCAAGACCACGGACGTAGAAGGAAGCTTAAAGCAGATCCGTCAGCTGGCGGCCGCCGGCTGTCAGATCGCCCGGCTGGCGGTGCCCAATATGGAAGCCGCCCGGGGCTTTGCCGAGATTTGTAAGGAAAGCCCTCTGCCGCTTGTGGCGGACATTCATTTTGACTATAAGCTGGCCATTGCCGCCGCGGAAGGCGGGGCCAGCAAGATCCGTATCAACCCCGGCAACATCGGCGGGGAAGACCGGGTGAGGGCCGTGGTGGAGGTGTGCAAGGACAGGCACATCCCCATCCGCATCGGCGTCAACGGGGGAAGCCTTGATAAGCGGCTGCTGGAAAAGTACGGCCATCCCACGGCGGAAGCATTGGTGGAAAGCGCCTTTGAACATTTGGAGCTGCTGGAAAAGCAGGGCTTTTACGACACCTGCGTGTCCATGAAGTCCTCCACGGTGCCCACCATGGTAGCGGCGGCCCGGCTGTTCCGCTCCAAGTGCGACTATCCCATCCACATCGGCGTGACGGAGACCGGCCCGGTCAAGCAGGGCCTGATTAAATCCGCCATGGGCATCGGCGCGCTGCTGCTGGACGGCATCGGCGACACCATCCGGGTGAGCCTGACCGACGACCCGGTGCAGGAGGTCTACGCCGCCAAGGACATTCTGAAAGCAGCCGGACTGCGCAAGGAGGGCGTGAACATCATCTCCTGCCCCACCTGCGGACGGACCCGTATCGACCTGATCGGACTGGTGAACCGGGTGGACGAAGCCCTGCGGGACTGCCAGAAGCCCGTCACCGTGGCAGTCATGGGCTGTGTGGTCAACGGCCCCGGTGAAGCCCGGGAAGCGGACATCGGTATTGCCGGCGGCGACGGCTGGGGCATGATCTTCGAAAAGGGGGAGCAGGTGGAAAAGCTTCCCTATGACGAGCTGCTGCCCGCCCTGCTGAAACGAATCGAAGCACTGTAATTTACGTATGGAAAAAGTCTATCTATTTCAAATGTTTCCCGACTATGAGCCGCCTGAGACGCTGTACGCAGCCCTCTCTCAGGCGGCTATCGCCGCTGCGGACATTTCCGCCGAGGATCGGTCCGTCCATGTGGTGGTTCACTCTGAAAATTATATCCCCCAGCGGCTGATGGATCAGGCGGCGAAGGAGATCGCGTCCCTCTACGGTCTGCGGCGCATGGCTCTGAACGCGACCCATCCAGCTGACCAGCTGACAAAAGTCGAGCCGGAGGAGCTGATGAACCTCTTTGTCCAGCGGGATTCCATGGCTCGTGGGTCTCTGGCAGGCGCAAAATGGGTCTGGGAAGGGGAGCAACTGACCATCCACCTTGCTGCCAACGGCAAGGATGCTCTGATGGAGCAGGTGCCTGCCGTACAACAGGTGCTGCGGGAACGGTTTGCCGTGCCTGTGACCATTTCCATCGAGACCGGCGCGGCGCTGGAGGGCAAGGCCTTGTTTGAAGCCATGGAGACCATGCGGGGTCAGATGATGAAGAACCTGCCCGCAGCTTCCGCCGCCAAACGGGAGGAAAAGGCGGCAGCTTCCGCCGCCCCCAGCGAGACCTTCTACGGCAAGCCCTTCAAGGGTAACGCCGTGCCTATGAAGGATCTGAGCATGGACATGGGCACCGTCATTGTGGAGGGAAAGGTCTTCAACGTCGATCACAAGGAGCTGAAAAAGCGCAACGCCTATGTGGTGAAATTCGATATGACCGACAACACCAATTCTGTACGCATCAGCCGCTTTTTGGAGGCAAACGAGGCAAAACCAATTCTCGAAAATGTGAATATCGGCTCGGTTCTGCGGGTGCAGGGCAAGCTGATCGAAGACCGGTTCGAGAACGAAATGGTGCTCAAGCCCTACGCCATGCAGCCCGGCAGTATGCCCAAGCGAAAGGACACCGCAGAGGGCATGAAGCGGGTGGAGCTGCATCTGCACACCACCATGTCCAACATGGATGCCCTGACCCCCACCGATGCTGCCATCAAGCAGGCCGCCGCCTGGGGTCACCGAGCCATCGCTATCACCGACCACGGCTGCTGCCAGTCCTTCACTGACGCTCTGCACACCGTGGAAGGCCGCAAGCCCCCCAAGGTTGCGGGCACCGACGAGACCATCAAGATCCTATACGGCTGTGAAGGATATTATGTAAACGATATAGATGACCGCATCGTGGTGCACGGCGAGCAGGACATGAGCTTCCACGACGAATTCGTGGCCTTCGATTTGGAAACCACCGGCCTGTCCTCGAAAACCGACCGGATTATTGAAATCGGCGCTGTCATTTTGAAGGACGGCAAGGAAATCGACCGGTTCCAGACCTTTGTGGACCCGGAACGCCATCTGGAACGGAAAATTGTGGAACTCACCGGTATTACGGAAGAAATGCTGGCGGGCGCGCCGAAAATCGAGGAAGTGCTGCCGAAATTTCTGGACTTTATCGGTGATCGGGTGCTGGTTGCCCACAATTCCGACTTTGACACCGGCTTCATCCGGGCGGAATGTGAGCGGCAGGGCTTTGAATATAAGTACACCGCCGCTGACACCCTGATTTTGTCTCAGAACCTTCTGCGTCATCTGAACAAATTCAAGCTGGACATCGTATCCAACGCCCTGAATCTGCCGGACTTCAACCACCACCGGGCCGGGGACGATGCCATGACCTGCGGCCTGATCATGACCAAGCTCATGCAGATGCTGGAGGAAGAACACGACATCCACACCCTGCAAACCATCAACCCCGCCATGGTGGGCCTGCGCTCCGGCGGACGCATCACTGACCGGCAGGCCCGGCACATCATCCTGTTCGCCAAAAATCAGGTGGGCCTGCGCAACCTCTACCACCTGATTTCCAATTCCAATCTGAAGCACTTCCGCCGTGTCCCCAGAATTCCCAAGTCGGAACTGCTGGAAATGCGGGAGGGCCTGATTATCGGGTCTGCCTGTGAAGCAGGCGAATTGTTTCAGGCATTGCTGGACGGAAAAAGCCACGACGAGCTGAAGCGCATCGCCTCCTTCTACGATTTTTTGGAGATCCAGCCCCTGGCCAACAACCGCTTCATGCTGGAAAACGAAAAGTACGCGGCGAAGACTGACGAGGACCTGCGGGACTACAACCGAAAGATCATCCAGCTGGGCGAGGAACTGGGAAAAATGGTGGTTGCCACCGGCGACGTCCACTTCCTGAACCCGGAGGACGAGGTGTTCCGCCATATTCTGCTTGCCACCAAAGGCTTTGACGATGCGGACAAGCCCATGCCCCTGTACTTCCGCACCACCGACGATATGCTGAACGAGTTCTCCTATCTGGGAGAGGAAAAGGCCTACGAGATCGTGGTGGAAAACCCCAACAAAATCGCCGATATGTGCGAGACTATGCGCCCGGTTCCTCACAACCTGTTTGCCCCCAAGATCGAAAACTCCGTGGAGGATTTGAAGAACTTGGTCTACGGCAAGTTCCACCGTCTCTACGGCGACAATCCCCCGGAGGTATTCACCAAGCGCGTGGAGACGGAGCTGCACGACATCATCTCCTGCCACTACGACGTGATCTATATGTCTGCCCAGAAGCTGGTGCAGAACTCGCTGGAAAACGGCTATCTGGTGGGTTCCCGTGGTTCTGTCGGCTCCTCCATCGTTGCCTATATGTCCGGCATCACCGAGGTCAACTCTTTCCAGCCCCACTACCGCTGCCCCAATCCCAACTGCAAGTATACCGAGCTGAATGTGCCGGAGGGCTACAACTGCGGCGCGGACCTTCCTGACGCGGTGTGCCCCAAGTGCGGCAGCAAAATGGAGAAGGACGGCTTCAACATTCCGTTTGAAACCTTCCTTGGCTTCGGCGGTGACAAGGTGCCGGATATCGACCTGAACTTCTCCGGTGAGTACCAGTCCAAGGCCCACGCCTACTGTATCTCCATGTTCGGCTCCTCCCACGTGTTCCGGGCGGGCACCATCGGCACTGTGGCGGAGAAGACCGCCTTCGGCTATGTCAAGAAATACCTGTCGGAACGGGGAAAGACTGCATCCCGTGCCGAGGAAGCCCGGCTTGCCAACGGCTGCGTGGGCGTTCGCCGCACCACGGGCCAGCACCCCGGCGGTCTGGTGGTCATTCCCCAGGAGAACGAGATCTGGGACTTCTGCCCGGTGCAGCACCCGGCGGACGACCCCAATTCCGACCAGATCACCACCCATTTTGAATATCACTCCATGGAGGAAAACCTTCTGAAGCTGGATATGCTGGGCCACGATGACCCCACCATGATCCGCATGATGGAGGATATGACCGGGGTGGACGCTAAGACCATCCCTCTGGACGACAAGGACACTATGTCCATCTTCACTTCCTCCAAGGTGCTGGGCTATGAGGACGACCCCATCCTTGGCCCCACCGGCGCCGTGGCGATTCCCGAGTTCAACACCCGGTTCACCCGTGGAATGCTGATGGACACCATGCCCACCCGGTTTGATACCCTGGTGCGGCTGTCCGGCTTCTCCCACGGCACCGACGTGTGGCTGGGCAACGCCAAGGACCTGATCACCTCCAAGACTGCCACGGTCGACTCCACCATCGGCTGCCGCGACGATATCATGATCTACCTGATCTCCTGCGGAATGCCGGAGAAACGTTCCTTTAAGATCATGGAGGCCGTCCGAAAGGGCAGGGGACTGCCGGAGGGAGCGGAGGAGGAAATGGTGGCGGCGGGTGTGCCGGACTGGTACATCGGCTCCTGTAAGAAGATCAAGTACCTGTTCCCCAAGGCCCACGCGGTAGCCTATGTTATGATGGCCTTCCGTATTGCCTGGTTCAAGGTGCACCACCCCCTGCCGTTCTACGCGGCCTACTTCTACCGCCGCAGCCAGAAGGGCGGCTTTGACGCGGTGCTGATGACCGGCGGCAAGGAGGCGGTCATGGCGAACATCGATGCCATCGACGGCAACGAGGACGCCACCGCCAAGGACGAGGACCTGCTGACTACGCTGGAAGTGGTCTACGAATTCTACCTCCGGGGCTTTGAATTCGCGCCCATCAGCATCTACGACAGCCACGCCACCAAATTCCTGATCAAAGACGGCAAGCTGCTGCCGCCCTTCGTGGCCATTTCCGGTCTGGGCGAAAGCGCGGCCTGGGATCTGATGGAGGGCAGAAAGGGCAAGACCTTCCTGTCCATCGAGGAAGTGGCGGCAGCCTGCCCCAAGGTCTCCAAGACCCATATGCAGATGCTGAAAGAAGCGGGAGCCTTCGGCGATCTGCCGGACACCAGCCAGGTCAGCTTCTTCTAGGCGGCAGGGCCGCCAGCCAATGCGTGCCCAACTGGTCTGTTGTCGTTACGCCATCGGGCCTGCTCGGTATCGTTCCATGGATGCAAAATGTGCCGGAGGGGTTTCCCTCCGGCACAGCTGTTATTGTTGATTTTCTTTTCCGTAAATGGTTTCCTCGTAGAGCTTTTCTCCGAACAGCTCCCGCACCTTGTCAGAGGACACCGGCTCCGCGCCCAGGTATTCCTCCAGACACAGGCCGGAGTCCTTCATATCCAGGGATACCTCCGTGCCCACATAGCGGAAGTGCCACGGCTCGTCGATAATGCCGGTGATGTCCTCTTTTTCCTCGGTGTAGCGCAGGATGAAGCCATAGTCCCAGCAGTGTTCCGTGAACCAGGCGATGGCCTCCGCGCCCAGCAGATCTACGGCCAGCCCCAGATGGTGTTCGCTGGTGCCGGGGACGGCCACGGTTTCAAGTGCCTTGTCCCGGGCTTCATTGAAATCCAGCTTGTACGTTTCCATATGCTCCCGGGTGCGGTATTCCAGAATGGCGGTCTGGGTGTACAGGGTTCGGTAACCGGAATTAAATTCGTATTCGATGCCGGCGGCATTGCAGTCGTCCAGCATTTTTACCAGCGCGTCATAGCACCGCTTGTCCACCTGATGGTCGCCGGTCAGGGTTACAAGGTTTAATTCGTACCAGTCCGGCACCGGATTCAGCCCGTTGACCAGCACGACCTCGATGCCCTTGGGGGTGAAATAGTGGGTCTGGCCCTCGATTTCCGTGGGGCCGACCGCCATGGTGCCGTCGTCGTGGAAATAATAGCGGTATTCTCCGGATTGGTACCAGCCCACGGTCATGAGACCGTTTTCGTCAAAGAGCCGCCGGCCATCCTCCATTTCCTGCCAGCCCAGGGCCATTTCGCCTCCCGGCAGGAAGTAGCGGCGGCCGGTTTCGTCTTCTTGCCAGCCGGTGTCCATGGCACCGTCTTCACCGAACCAGTAGAAGTTTCCGTCAATTTCCGTCAGCCCGGTGGCGAGAAATCCGTCGGCGAAGAAGTAGGATTCACCGTCGATTTGGGTCAGTCCCATGGCGGCGATGCCGTTTTCATCGAAGTAGCACCGCCCTCCGTCAATATCCTGCCAGCCCTTGAGCAGCGTTCCGTCCCGCAGGTAATAGCGCCCGTCCTCCAGCCAGAGCCAGCCGGTGACCATGGCACCGTTGCCGCCGAAATAACAGGTGTCGCCGTCAATTTCCGCCCAGCCGGTGGTCATGATGCCGGTGCTGCCAAAGTAATATGTAACGCCGTCGATCTCCTGCCAGCCCAGAAGGGGTGTACCGTCGTCGTTAAAGCAGTATCGGCCCTCCGGCAAGTCCAGCCAGCCGGATACGGGCCTGGCGTGGAAATCCTGATAGAAGCGTACATTGTCCTTTTCCACCCAGCCGCTGCGGTCCACGTTATTGTCGTACCAGTATAGTCCGCCGGCGGTGCAGGCAAGGATCGTGAGAAGGAGTATCAGCGGTAAAAACCGCCGGCGTTTTGTTTTCATGGTGTTCCTCCGAATTGGGATGACACTCATTTTACCACGGACAGGCTGCAAATGCAAGGCGGAGAGCACCCAGAAAATGAAGACATTTTTTAATATAATGAAAACGATTCTTAAGAAAAGAATGGTGGATTTTTCGGAAAAATCTGCTATAATGAATCCGAAGAGAATCGATCAGGAGGATTGCCATGGCTGAGCAGGAGAAGCTGAAAGTGCTGATTACCACGGATCTGTACACGACGAACACCAACGGCGTTGTTACCAGTGTGCAGAATCTGTTTGATGAACTGACGGAAAAGGGACACGATGTCCGTATTCTGACCATTTCCGACTCCCTCCATTCCCACAAGGAGGGCGCGGTGTATTATATTCGTTCCGTACCCCTGGGGGCGGTGTATCCCGATCTGCGGATGCCCACCTCCTACCGCAATAAGCTGATCCAGGAGATCATCGACTGGAAGCCGGATATTGTCCACAGCCAGTGTGAGTTTTTCAGCTTCCAGTTCGCGGCACGGATCTCCAGGATCACCGGAGCGCCGCTGGTGCACACCTATCACACCCTGTACGAGCAGTACCTGACTTCCTATTTCATCCCCAGCAAGCGGCTGGGCGACTTCCTTGCCAAGGTGCTGTCCCGGCAGCGTCTGCGTCATGTGAAAACGCTGGTGGCCCCCACCCAGAAGGTGGAAAATACTTTGCAAAGCTACGGGCTCCACGCCCCCATCAATGTGGTTCCCAGCGGCATTTCTCTGGAGCAGCACCATCAGCGGCTGTCCCAAGAGGAGCGTTTGGAGCATCGCCGGGCCTTGGGCATTGCCGACGACGACCAGGTGCTGCTGAATCTGGGCCGCCTGGGGGGAGAGAAGAATTTGGGCGAGCTGATGAACCTGTTTGCTGAGGCCCGACAGGAGAATGAGAAGCTGAAATTCCTGATCGTGGGCGACGGCCCCGCCAAGGAGGATCTGGAAAAGCAGGCGAAAAAACTGGGTGTCGAGGACTATGTGATCTTCACCGGCATGGTGGAGCCTTCCGAGGTCCAGAACTACTACCAGCTGGGAGATGTGTTTGTCAGCGCTTCCACCAGCGAAACCCAGGGCCTGACCTACATCGAGGCCGCGGCCAACGGTCTGCCGCTGCTGTGTCGGCAGGATGAATGTCTGGATGAGGTCCTGGAGGAAGGGCAGAACGGCTATGAATATACCAGCGCCGAGGAATTCCTGGACGCCATCGACCATGTGATGCATGACCCCAAATGGCGCAAGGATGCCTCCAAGCGCAGCGAGGAGATCGCTTCCGCCTTTGACAAAAAGAACTTTGGGGATGCCATTGAGAATATTTACGAATCCGTGCTGTGATGTGAGGCGGGACAGTTTGCCCCACCCCGGTCTGTCAAAAACTTTTTTGACACGCTGAGAAAAAGCTCTGCCGAAAGCAGAGCTTTTTCTCATTTTTTGAATGTTTTTGGATTCTTGTCACATCCTAATGCCGGAGGGATGGATATGACGGAAAAGGAATACGAAAAGCTGGTGCAGAAGGCCTCGCCGAAATCACCCATGGGGAAGGACTGCCTGAACGCCTTTTGGATCGGAGGGGCGATCTGTGTGCTGGGGCAGATCCTGACAAACTGCTACGGAACTGCCGGATTGGACAAGGATGCCGCCGCAACTGCTGCCTCCATTACGCTGGTGGTGCTGTCCGCGCTGCTTACCGGGCTGAGCCTGTATGACAATCTGGCAAAGTATGGCGGGGCCGGAACACTGGTGCCCATCACGGGTTTTGCCAATGCCATTGCCGCACCGGCGGTGGAATTCAAGACCGAGGGCTTTATCCTGGGCGTGGGGGCGAAAATCTTCACCATCGCCGGGCCGGTGATCGTGTACGGCCTGTCCGCCAGCGTGGTCTACGGATTTGTTTACTGGCTGTGGATGCTGTTGGCATGATCGGGAAAGCGGCAGGGGCAGTGGATATCGGAATGCAGTCCGTCGCGTGTCCTGTAGTGTGTCCGCATTTCCGATAGACTGAATCACCGCAGAAGGTTATTCCTTCTGCGGTGATGTATTAAGGAAACGCTGAATAAATCGTCTGCGGCCTGTCGGCGAATCTTTTGCCCCATCCGTGCAGTTCTGAAAGTGGGAAATACATACAGTATTTCTCCACTTTCAGAACTTTCGGCTGAGCTAAAATCTTCTGCCGCCAGCTCTTGCCGATTTAATCAGCGCTTCCTTAAGGGGAAGTCAGTATTTTTTTGCTCAGATATTCAGTAGATCACTATAGGCTTTCAGAGCGCCATCCGTGTCGTGGGCCAGAACCTTCTTGGCCAGGACCTTACCCAGCTGAACACCCTCCTGGTCGAAGGAGTTGATGTTCCAGGCGAAGCCCTGATACATGACCTTGTTCTCAAAGTGGGCAAGCAGGGCACCCACAGCCTGGGGGGTCAGCTTGTCGCCAATGATGATGGAGGAGGGACGGCCGCCGTCGAACTTCTTGTTCAGATCAGTGTCATCCTTTCCGCAGGCGAAGGCCACGATCTGCGCGGCCACATTGGCGCACAGCTTCTGCTGGCTGGTGCTGCCCTGGATCAGGACGTCACTGCCCATCTGGCTGTTGCGGAAGCCCACGAACTGCAGAGGGATAATGTTCGTGCCCTGGTGCAGCAGCTGATAGAAGGAGTGCTGGCCGTTGGTGCCGGGCTCGCCGAAAATGACGGGGCCGGTCAGGTAGTTCACAGGCTCACCGAAGCGGTTGACGGACTTGCCGTTGGACTCCATGTCCAGCTGCTGCAGGTGAGCGGGGAAGCGGCTCAGCGCCTGAGAGTAAGGCAGAACAGCGGTGGTGGGATAGCCCAGCACATTGCGCTCGTAAACGCCGATCAGGGCATCCAGCAGGGCCGCGTTCTTCCGCAGATCGGTGTTCGTCGCCAGCCGGTCGGCCTCAGCGGCACCGCTGAGGAAGTCGGCGAAGACCTCGGGGCCGAAGGCCAGGGACAGCACGCAGCCGCCCACGCCGGAGGAAGAGGAGAACCGTCCGCCGATGTAGTCATCCATGAAGAAAGCCGCCAGATAGTCGGCAGACTTGGCCAGGGGAGAGGTCTCGGAGGTGACGGCAACCATATGATGGGCCGCATCCAGACCAGCCTCCGCCAGGGCGTTCTTGACGAAGGATTCGTTGGTCAGGGTTTCCAGCGTGGTGCCGGACTTGGACACCAGCACGAACAGGGTGTGGGCCAGATCCAGATTGCTCAGGACACCAGCGGCGTCGTCGGGGTCGACGTTGGAGATAAAGGCGGCCTTCATTTTCAGGGTGTTATTGACCTTTGCCCAGTTCTCCAGCGCCAGATAGATGGCACGGGGGCCGAGGTCGGAACCGCCGATGCCGATCTGGCAGACGGTGGTGAACTTTTCACCGGCGGCGTTGGTGATCTCACCGGCGTGGACCTTGCCCGCGAAAGCCGCGATCCGGTTCTGCTCGCCCACGTAGAAATCACGCTTGTTGACGCCGTCAGCCACCACGTCTTCGCCCAGCTGGCCACGGCACAGGTGGTGCAGCACCAGACGCTTTTCACCGGTGTTGATCACTTCGCCGTTGTACAGGGCGGCGAACTTCTCCACCAGCTGCTGCTCGGCGGCGAATTTCTCCAGAATGGAGAGGATCGCGTCATCCACAGGCCGTGCGGCGAAGTTAAAGTCCATACCCGCACCCATAGGTACGGTGTAATCCTTCACGCGGTCCGCGCCGTTTTCGCCGCTCATGGCGCTCGCCACGCAGACTTTGTCTGCCGCCTGCAGTTCCGCATAGGCAGCCAGGGTATCCATGTTTTTCCAGGTAATCAATTTCATATCCTCCTTTGATGTAAATATACCAGGTTTCGCTGTGTGTATCATCACGCTGTGCAGGTATGTAAATCGCTTTTCTTATAAAGTAACGCCGCGAAATGTAAATGTCAACAAAAATTTGATTCCGGTGTCCGCCAAAGTGCCTCCTGCGTGCGCCCGCCTTTTCTCGGCGGTGGACCTGTACATGTCCGGGATGTACATACCGGGGAGCAAAAGCTCCCACTCCGTAAGGCCAAAACAACGCGCTTTGCCGCCAGCGCGGATGCACTCGGGTTTCCGTAAGCGTTCTGTATGGACCGTCTGAAATTTCTTCTGGATGAAACAGAGAAAGATGTGTGCCCCCCGGCGCGGACGTCTGCTGCGCGGCCTGCGGATAGAGACGGCGGTTTTCTTTGCATTGAGTCGTTTTCCTGCCAAAAATCAATGCGGAAAGGAGCTTGTGATTATGCAAAGTAAACGGAAAATTATCCGTAATGCCAATATTTATATCCGAATAATACATTGACTGGAATTTAGACGCAGTCTATTGTATATTATGGTCGAAGATGTCCGTTTAGATCAAATTAAATGGACAGAACGGATATTTGGCAGAAAAGGAGACAAGCGTGATTTACAAGGAACTGAACGTATATGGGTATTTGGGGTCAAAGACCGGGACGGTGCCCGGCGGTCGGCTGCTTTGCTGGATCCCGGAAACGCCGTCCGTGGTCAGCACGAGCAGGCGGCGTCCGGCTGTCCTGATCCTGCCCGGCGGCGCTTACCGGCACACTTCCCCCCGGGAGGCGGAACCGGTGGCACTGCGCTTCGCGGTGGAGGGCTACGCGGCTTTTGTGCTGCACTATTCCTGCGCGCCCAGCCGTTTCCCGACGGCGCTGCGGGAGGCTGCGATGGCAATGCGCTGTATCCGCGAAATGGCGGATGCCTATGGGATCGATCCGCATATGGTGGCGGCATTGGGATTTTCCGCTGGCGGCCATTTGTGCGGAAGCTTGGGCACACTGTATGATGCCGCTGAAGTGGTGGATCTGGGCAGCCCGGAACAGCTCCGACCGGATGCGCTGGCGCTGTGCTACCCGGTGGCCGTGTCCTGGGGAGATACCCACGAGGAAAGTTTTGAGAATCTCACCGGCGGAGATGCCGGGCTGCGGCAGCGGCTGTCTCTGGAGTCTTTGGTGCGGCCGGATATGCCTCCGGTATTTTTGTGGCACACCAGAGATGATGCCTCCGTGCCCTGCCGCAACAGCCTGATCCTGGCACAGGCGCTGGATGCTGTGGGAGTGGATTTCGCGCTGCACGTCTATCGCCGCGGCCCCCATGGCTTATCTACGGCGGATGCCATGGCGTATCCGGCGCAGGCTGTGCCGGAGGTGAGCTGGGATGTCCCCGGGTGGGTTCGGGGCGCCATTCGTTTCTTTGGAGAGATCGGTCTGAAAATCACAGATGGAGGGGAAAACGTATGAATACGATCTTGTTTGTGGGCGAACACCCGCGGACCTTTGATGTCCGCCGCCACACCCACGAGCATTGGGAACTGGTCTACTGTACCAGCGGTCAGGGCGCGTTCAAGTTTGAAAACGGTTCTGTCATTCACTATCAGGCGGGAGACGTGGTTGCCATTCCTCCCAGGCAGGTCCATGCCAATTCCAGTGAAGAGGGATTTACCAATATATATGTGACCATGGCGGATCCATCCTTTTCCTATAAGACCTGCTTCCGGATCTCGGACGACGATGAGGGAAATATGAAGATGGCGTTTATGCAGGCCAGGTATTTTTATATGGGCGATTTTAAAAACGCGGAGCTGGTGCTCTCCGCTTTGGGAGACCTGATCGTCGGTTATATGATCGTCTTCCACAGCAACGAAGGGCTGTCCGAGCCGGTGGAAAAACTCTGCGCCAGCATCCGAAGGAACTATTGCCGATCGGATTACGCGCTGGATGAGGTCATTCGGGGGATGCCCTTCCATTATGACTACCTGCGCAAGCTGTTCAAGAAGGAGGTGGGGATCTCCCCGCTGGAATACCTGACGAAGCTGCGGATGAAAAACGCGGAGACCTTGCTGACCACCATGTGGGCCAATGCATACAGCATTTCTGAGATCGCCCATATGTGCGGATTTGAGGATGCCCTGTATTTTTCGAGGGTATTTAAAAAGTATTACGGCTGCTCTCCTACCAGTTATTCCAAGAAACGCAACACGATCTACCAGCAGGATCCCAGCCGTATCGAATTGGAAGAGTAACAAGGGGCGGATTTCCAGGTGTTGGAAATCCGCCCGTGAACTGTGCTCCCGGCGCGGTGGCAGGCCGGGGCGACCCGGCCTCCTCTGCTCAATTATGTCCGTTTTGTGAATATCCTGTGATGAATCTGTTATGGCGTTGAGCAAAATGCTGAGATATAATGTTAGTTAATCGGTCAGATTGGTAATTATTGCCGATAATAGGGAGGCTCCTATGAAACTGTGTATTCGTGCCCACGACCTGGGCGTTCAGGGAACACCGGCGCTTCTGGAACGGGTCCGGACCCTGGGACTGGACGGCGTGCAGATGGTCTGCTACAAGGCTTATGAAGACATTGCCTATCAGCCCGGTGCCATCACGCCGGAGAAAGCTCAAAGCATCGGAGACGCTTTCCGGGATGCGGGTGTCCTGATCCCCATGATCGGCGCCTACTTTAACCCGGTCCATTCAGACAGTGAAAAGGTCCGGCGCTGCACTGCTGTCTTTGCGGATTACCTGCGGGCGGCAAAGCAAATGGGCTGCGGCGCTGTAGGGTCGGAGACCGGCTCCTTTAACGATGACAAGTGGACCTATCACCCCCGGAACCGCACCGAGGAAGCGCTGCAAACCGTGGTGGCCACCTTCTCCCAGCTGTGCGATGTGGCTCAGGAGCAGGGCGTTGTGGTAGCCATGGAGGGCGCGGCCGGCCATGTGTGCTGGAACGTGGAGACCCTGGCCAGAGCCAGACGGATGATGGGCAGAAAAACCAAGGTGATCTTTGACCTGTACAATTATCTGGACGAGACCAATCAGGGCGACTACCTGTCGATTTTGGAGCAGGGGCTGGACACGTTTGGCGGAGAGATCCTGATGTTCCACATGAAGGACTGCCAGTTCGTAAATGGCCAGAGACCGGCTCAGGTGCCCCTGGGTACCGGTGAAATGGACATGCGGGCCATTCTCAGCCGGATCAAGTCCTACGACGAAAATGCCGTGCTAACGCTGGAGGGAACCACCGGCGAGCATATATTACACGCTGTTGCGACTATCAAAAGTATATGGGAGAGTGTTTGATATGAATTTTGACGTTCGTTACGCCAACCACCCCGACGATTCCCGGCGGTATGATACCGCTGAGCTTCGCCGTCATTACCACATTTCCGGTATCTTTGTACCGGACGAGATCAACCTGACCTATTCCCATCAGGACCGGATCATTGCCGGCGGCATCATGCCTGTGGAGCAGGCCCTGGTGCTGGAGAGCTGCAAGGAGCTGGCGGCCCCCTACTTCCTGGCACGCCGGGAGCTGGGCGCCATCAACGTCGGCGGCGCGGGCACCCTGACGGTGGACGGTGTGGAGTATCCCATCGGAAACCGGGACGGCATCTATGTGGGAATGGGCGCCAAGGAGCTGGTCTTCAAGTCCGTGGACAAGGCCAACCCCGCCAAGTTCTACATCAATTCCTGCCCCGCCCACCGTACCTGCCCCACGGTCCTCATTCCCATGGACAAGGCCAGATACAACCATCTGGGCGCTCAGGAGACCGTCAATGAGCGGATCCTGCGCCAGTACATCCATCCCGCTGTCTGCGAAAGCTGCCAGCTGAGCATGGGCATGACGGCCCTGCTTCCCGGCAACGTCTGGAACACCATGCCCAGCCACACCCACGAGCGCCGGATGGAGGTCTACTTCTACTTTGACATTGCCCCCGATCAGGCTGTGTTCCACATGATGGGTCAGGGCAAGGAGACCCGGCACATCGTAATGCACAATGAGGAGGCTGTGATCTCTCCCAGCTGGTCCATCCACTCCGGCGTGGGCACCGCAAACTATACCTTCATCTGGGGTATGTGCGGCGAGAATCAGGACTTCGACGACATGGACGGCATCCCCACTTCGGAACTGCTGTAAGTCCATGAGCAACACCATTCAGGCATCCCCCGCGGACGATCTGCAGCGGCTGTTTGACGCGGCCGCGCCGGGCAGCGTGATCTGCCTGTCGCCGGGGGAATACCGGCAGAAGACTGTGATTCGCACCCCGGGGCTGACCATTATCGGTGCCGGAGCGGAGAAAACCAAAATCGTCTATGACGACTATGCCGAAAAATTGGATGATCAGGGCGTGGCTTACGTCACCTTCCGAACCTACACGATGGCGGTTTGTGCCGACAATGTGACTATGCGGGACCTGTTGGTGGAAAACGACGCGCTCCGCCCTGAGGTCAAGGGGCAGGAGGTGGCGCTGAGCGTCTGTGCGGACGGCTTTCAAATGGAAAGCTGCATCCTGCGCTCTACCCAGGATACCCTGTTCCTTGGGCCGCTGCCGCCGGATCTCATTGCCCGCTATGATGGCTTCCTGAACGATGAGCTGCGGCGGGATGGGCCGTTCCGGCAGACCTTCCGGGATTGCCGGATCGAGGGCAGCGTGGATTTTATCTTCGGCTGCGGCGACGCGCTGTTTGACAGGTGCTGGCTGCACTCGGTGTGGGATGTACGGGGCCATGGCTTTGTGGCCGCTCCCGCCCACAGTGAGGATCAGGTCTCCGGATTCCTGTTCCGGCAGTGCCGGTTCACCGGCGATGAAGCCCTGGCAGACGGAAGCGTGTATCTGGCCCGGCCCTGGCGGGATTTCGGTATGGCTGCCTTTGAAGATTGCGGCTATGGCCCCCACATCGCGCCAGAGGGCTTCGATAAGTGGAACGATACCTGCCGTGACAAAACAGCCCGCTTTTATGAGACCCCGGCAGTTCCGGGGAGAGCTTCCTGGGTCAACCGGGGCAATCAGGGAGGTGGCTGAAAATGGATCGTCAAATTTCCTTCGGCCAGTACCGTGCCATTGATCTGAGCATCCTGGCGGCTGTTTTGGTGGTCTGTCAGTACCTGATCCACCTGGCTACCTCGTTCTGGTATCCGGAGCAGCTGTATGTGGTGTCCCCGGTGGCGGGAATGACGGCGCTGGTCATGATGCGCTGGAGCGGCTGGGCGGCAATTCACGCGGTGCTGGGCGGCCTGCTTTACGCGGCGCTGTCCGGCGGAAGCTGGCAGCAGCTGCTGATCTACGGAATCGGCAACCTGGCGTCCCTGCTGGCCCTGCTCATGTTCCGGATCTGGGGCAAGGAGCGGCTGCGGAAGGATGGCTTCTTATGCATCGTGTTCGCAATTGCAACCCAGCTTCTGATGCAGCTGGGCCGGGCGGGGATGGCAGCCCTGTTCGGATACTCTGCCGCAGTATGTCTTGGCTTTATTACGACGGATGTCCTGTCGATCTTGTTTACCGCCTTCATCGTCTGGGTCGTCCGTCGGATAGAGGGTCTTTTCGAAGACCAAAAACACTACCTGCTCCGCATTCAACAGGAGCAGCAAGTTGAAAGGGGAGAACCGTTTTGAAAAAAACCTTGGCTGGGGACTTTCTGATCTACGATAAGTCCTCAAAAACCTACCGGGCGAATCCAGAACAGCTGGTGCGCGATGATGTGGAAAAGCACTACTGGAAGCACGTCGCGCAGACGGTGCTGAAGGACTGGCGCTTGTACATCATGCTGATTCCGATGATCCTGGTCTTCCTGTTCTGGAGATACTTCCCGATGTATGAACTGCTGGGCTGCTTCAAGGTCTCTGATGAGGTCAAGCCTGTAGCCGACCAGTTCTTCTCCGGCTTCTCCTATTTTAAGCGCCTGCTGTTCAGCGGCGACGGCCTGTCCACCGAATTCTGGCGGGCACTGCGCAACACCTTCCTGCTGAGCTTCTACGGTCTGCTGTTCGGCTTCCCTGTGCCGATCATCTTGGCACTGTTCTTCAATGAGATCAAGTCCAATCTCCTGCGCAGCGTTTATCAGGTGCTGACCTACCTGCCCAAGTTTATCTCCACCGTCGTTATGACCTCCCTGGTCACGATGCTGGTCAAGCAGGGCTCCCTGACCTCCAGCATGGGCATTCTGTCCCGGGGACTTTACAGTATCGGCGCCATATCGGCGGAGGTCGCTAACGCGGGCCTGCTGAACAATCCCAGCTTCTTCCGGGCCATCTACCAGATCAGCGGTATCTGGGAGACTGCCGGCTACGACAGCATCGTGTTCTTCGCGGCTATCATCGCCATCTCTCCCACCAGCTACGAAGCGGCACAGATCGACGGCGCCAACAAAATGGCACAGATGCGCTATGTGGTGCTGCCCGCCATCCTGTCCACTGTGGTCATCATGCTGATCACCCGGATCGGTTCTCTGCTGCAGATCGGCTACGAGAAGGTCCTGCTTCTGTACAATCCCAACACCTATGTCACCGCGGACGTTGTCTCCACCTTCGCCCAGCGCTACGGCCTTGGCTCTTCTTCGGCTCAGGGTCTTGCCTCGGCGGCAGAAATGATGAGCAACGTGATCGGTATGATGCTGGTCATCGGCTCCAACGCCATTGCCCGCAGAGCATCGGATGTATCGCTATATTAAGGAGGCCCGGGCATGAAAAGAAAGCTTGAAGCTTCTGAACTGATTTTCAAAATTATCAGCTACACTTTGCTGACAATGTTCGCACTGTGCTGCCTTTATCCCTTTGTGTATGCCATCTCCGCTGCCATCAGCGGACAGCACGCGGTGGATTACAGTGAGATCATTCTGTTCCCCAAGGACATTCAGTTTGAAGCCTTTTCCCAAATGTTCAACGACAATATGTTCTGGAACGCCTACTCCAACACCCTGTTCCTGACGGTCTACGGTACGGTCTGGGCCTTGGGCGTGTCCATCCTGGGTGCCTACGCACTGAGTAAGAAGCGGCTGCTGTTCCGGCGGTTCTTCAACTTCTTCCTGGTCTTTACCATGTGGTTCTCCGCAGGTATTGTGCCCCAGTACCTGAACTACCTGAACACCAAGGAAGTCTTCAACAGCGTTGGCATCATGGATGACAAGTGGCTGGTGGTCATTGCCATGGGCATGGCGGCCATGAACATCATCCTGCTGAGAAACGCCTTTGAAGGCGTTCCCTCCGATATCGAGGAGGCCGCCATCGTGGACGGCGCCACAGAGTTCCAGGTGCTGTCCAAGGTCTACATTCCCATGTCCAAGTCCACCATTGCCACCGTGGCGCTGTTCTTCGCCATCTCCCGCTGGAACGGCTATTTCTGGGCGCGGCAGATGATCTCCAACGCCAACGAGCATCCGCTGCAGGTGTTCATCCGTCTGAAGCTGGAGGAGTTCACCGATCCCGAAGCTATGGCAGGCTGGAACAAGGTCTATGCGTCGGATTCCGTCATTTATGCTCTGATCGTATGCTCTATTGTACCGATCCTGATTATTTATCCCTTTATTCAGAAGTATTTCGCCAAGGGCGTCAATGTGGGCGGTGTGAAGGAATAACCATCGGCCCCCCGATGTTATGAAAAAAATGAAAAGGAGAAATCATGATGAAACGTGTATTTTCCATTATTCTGGTTGCGTCCATGCTGGCAGCGCTGCTGGCCGGCTGCGGCGGTAACAAGCTGGAAGTTGCTCAGACTCCCGCTGAGACCGCCGGCGCGGCTGCTCCCGCGGCTACTGAGGCGGCAGCGGCAGCTGAGCTGACCTTTGCTCCCGGAACCGTGCTGCGGATGGCCACCGGCTACAACAGCACCAAGACCGGCCTGTTCTTCAGCGCCGACGTGGCCGGTGAAGGTATCACCCTGGCCGACGGCGTCACCTACCAGACCGGCGATCTGAAGCCCACCTGGGTGGAGGTGCAGAACCGTCTGGGCATGGTCTTTGAAGACAAGTACCAGGGCAACAGTGCTTCCAAGGAGTTCGAGTTCTGGAAGGACCGCCTGAACGAGGTTGACATGGTCAGCGGCACCGCGACTGTTCTGACCGAGTACGGCGAGGCAGGTTCTCTGGTGAACATCGCCGAGTATCTTGATCAGATGCCCAACTTCAAGGCCTATCTGGAAGCCAACCCCATCGTCCGTCTGTCCATTACCGGCAACACCTCCACCGGTGCTATCTACTTCTCCCCCTATTTTGACGGCGTCAACGACATCGAGCGTATGCCTCTGATGCGTGTGGACTGGGTCTCCAAGCTGCTGGACGGCGAGGGTGAGTTCACCGCCGAAAAGTGCGGCACGCTGAAGCCCGCCGCCTACGAGCCCTATATGCCCACCTCCGGCAAGGTTCAGATTGACGTTGTCAACCTGGAAGGCACCGCCGTTGAGACTGTGACCAAGGATTACGATACCGTCGGCAACATCGTTGCCAAGATGAACGAAGCTCTGGCTGCCGGCACCGTTGACGGTGTCGCCGCTGTCAATATGCTGCGTACCTACATCGATGAAGCCTATGCTGGTTACTACGGCACCGAGCGTTCCAACCTCTTCATCGGCCAGAATGCCGCGTGGGACGCCGACGAGCTGGTCGCTCTGCTGCGCTGCGTGGTGGCCAATGCCCAGACACTGAACGGCACCGATTCCGTCCAGGGCCTGTTCTCCCGTGAGGACAACAACAACCAGCGCCGCGTTGATATGTTCCGCTTCGCCGGCACTCTGTTCGGTGTCCGCGGTCTGGAGTCCCGTCAGGATTACCTGTATGTCGGCACCGACGGTCAGCTCCACGATGCCCGTACCGACCTGTCCACCTATGAGGCCATGGAGCGGATGAACGACATCGCCGCTGAGGGCCTGATCTCCAAGTCCTTCATCGATATGTCCGAGGAGTCCACCGCTACCATGCTGGAAAACGACCTGGGCTTCATGCACTATGACTACAACCAGACTCAGACCGTATACAACGAGACCAAGCTGCAGGAAGGCGAGAAGTACATGGCCGTTATGGTGCCTGTTGCCCGCTGGAATGACGGCGAAGAGAAGTATATGCGCTTCACCGAGTCCTGGCGCAGTGTCAAGACCGATGGCTGGGGCATCTCTGCCAAGGGCGTTGCCGGCGATACCGACAAGCTGAACGCCGCTCTGAAGCTCATTGACTACGCTTTTAGCCCCGAGGGTCAGATCCTCATGTCCTACGGCCCCGATGCCTTCATCAAGACCGGTGAGACCTTCATGTTCAACGGTGCCCAGATGCCTGTGATCTCCGATGCCACCTATGCGGAGCTGTGGGAGAAGGCTGCCGGCAACTACACCAACTATGCCCGTCAGTATCTGGGTTCCACCCTGTCCTTCGCCAAGAGCCAGGCCTTTGAGTTCCAGTGCACCCACGAGGTCGGCAAGGAAGGCGCCGGACACATCTCCACCGCCATTGCCCTGGGCACCATCAAGCATCCTGAGCTGGCGTTGTGCGAGAACCCCTGGTACACCATCGTCCCCACCGTTCTGCCCAACACCACGGTCGAGAACGATATGATCAACAGCTACACCGATCTGAAGACCAAGTTCGACCAGAACAAGGACGGCTCCAACATGCTGGTGTCCATCATTGCCTCCGGCTACACCGAGGATGGCATGAACTCCGCTGAGGATGCGGTGCAGATGGTTCAGAACACCTGGGGCGGCGCCCAGTACCTGGCTCTGAGAGAGCAGGCATGGGAGCGTCTGACCTCCTACTACGCAACTCTGAACTGATCTTCGTCCCCATTGTCCGCGGCAGGCGTTCCTGCCTGCCGCGGCAGACAAAACTTCTGTAAGAATAGTTGAATTGCGAAGACGCAATTGACGCGAAAGTGTCTCCTTGCAATTGGAAAAGCTTTCGACGGGGGGTCATTATGTACAAGAAACAATTGGTTTTCCAAAAATATGTATGCCTGTTCGCGGTGATCGCGGCCGCGGTTTCCTTCCTCTATTCCCTCGGCATCATCACAGACATCTATGACAGTCTGTACGCCACAATGATGAATCCTAACGATCTGACGCAGACCTTTGTGCCCGGCTCCGTTATCTACTATGATATGCAGGACTTCAATAAGCTGTACACCAACGTCAGCGTCGGACTGATCCTGGCGGCCTGCCTGCTCTATCTCATGAACACCCAGGTGCGCAGAAAGTATTACATCGGCAACTATATTTCCATCGCCATCTACAGCATTGCCACGATCGCCGTTACCATTTGGGCGCATGTGGAGATCTCCGCCTTTAAGGTTCAGTATCTGACCACTGTGGATTTTGAGGCCCTGAAAGCCTTTGCTGAGATGTGGAACAAGACCTATATCGAATCGACCTTCATGCTCGACCTGCATTACGCCGTTGCCGCCATTTCCCTGCTGTCTGTGGCAGCGCTGATCGGCAACATGATCTGGAAGCTCCAGCTCATGAAGGCGGAGGACGCACTGATCGAGGCCGGAAAGGAGGCAGTGGCATGACACAGGATGTTCAGACCATCCAGAAAGACCGTATGCGCTACACCAAGGACAGCTTCTCGTCCTCCCTGGTGCTGCTGGCTATCGTACTGGATTGCCTTTACTTTGTCAGCATCTATCAATCTGACGTTGGAACCTACTATTATAATTGGGTGATCGGCGTTTCCATCGTTTACAATCTGATTTTCCTGCTGGCCGCGTTTCTGGCGTCGGAGAGCGTGAAAAACCGCAGAAATGGATACGCTCCCGTGCTCGTGGTTCTGGGACTGATCCAGATCGCCCGGGTATTCTTCCTGCCGGCAAAGGCCCATGCCGCCACTGCTCTGGTCGGCGGTGTGGATGTACCGGTCATGGGCAGCAAGCAGTATATCTATGTCGTGACCTGTCTGATACTGTCCGCGGTCTGCTGCATCATTGCCGCGGTGACCAGCGCCAGAAACAACAAGATCCTGGCAGATTACATGCGTTCCATTGAAAATCCGGCAGCTTGAGAGGTGAAATGATATGGCAGAATTGAGTTTACAGCACCTGGAAAAGGTCTATGACAATAATGTTCAGGCTGTTTTTGATTTTAACCTCGACGTGAAGGACGGCGAGCTGATCGTTCTGGTCGGCCCCTCCGGCTGCGGCAAGTCCACCACCCTGCGGATGGTAGCAGGTCTGGAGGACATTACCCGGGGCAAGATGCTCCTGGACGGCAAGGATGTCACCGATGCCCCCGCTAAGGACCGGGATATCGCCATGGTGTTCCAGAACTACGCCCTGTACGGCCATATGACCGTCTACGAAAACATGGCGTTTTCTCTGACCCTGCGCAAGGAAGACCCCAACGTCATCCATCAGAAGGTTCTGGCAGCGGCGGAAGTCCTGGGACTGATGGAGCAGTTGAACAAGAAGCCTGCCCAGCTTTCCGGCGGTCAGCGCCAGCGTGTGGCAATGGGACGTTCCATCGTCCGGAACCCCAAGCTGTTCCTGTTTGACGAGCCGCTTTCTAATCTGGACGCCAAGCTCAGAAGCGCCACCAGAAGAGAGATCCTGCTGCTGCACAAGCGGCTCAACGCCACCATGCTCTACGTCACCCATGACCAGACCGAGGC
This sequence comes from Eubacteriales bacterium, assembly GCA_030539285.1. GTDB lineage: Bacteria > Bacillota > Clostridia > Oscillospirales > Oscillospiraceae > Faecousia. The sequence continues at coordinate 8,850 of JAUNSH010000023.1, read as the reverse complement.
TCTGACCCTGGCTGACCGCATCGTGTGTATGTCCATGGGCCATGTCCAGCAGATCGGTACACCGTTGGAGCTGTACGACGAGCCGGCGAACCTGTTCGTGGCCAGCTTTATCGGCCTGCCGCCCATGAATTTCGTGGATGTAAAGGTGGAAGCCGACCGGGTGGTGTCCGAGTACATGACCTTGCCCCTGACAGCCTCTGAAAAGAAAGCGCTGGCAGGTTATGTAGGAAAAGAAGTGGTGCTGGGCATCCGTCCTGAGAACACCAAGGTGGGCAGCGAATTCCAGATGAAGGTCATCAACAACGAGAATCTGGGCATGAACACCCTGGTACACGGCCATCTTGGCGCAGACGGCAAGGGTGAGAAGGTCACCTGTAAGCTGAACGGTTGGTGCACTTATCACAACGGCGATGTGGCTTCCATCAGCGTCACCCGGAAGCACTTCTTTGACAAGGAAACCACCTGCGCCATCAAAATGGAGGGGAAAGTATGAGTAAGACCGTGAAAAAGTCCTCCGGATTCCGGGATTTCTTCCGGAAACAGGTGGTTTCCCTGAAGCGGAAGCCCCAGGTGATCCCGCTTGTGATGCTGCTGATCTCCTTCATCGTATATTCCTTTAACCTCACCAATATGTCCAATACCACCGCAAAGATCCAGGGCACGGGAATGGGACTGTGCCAGTTCTGCATCATGCTCTTCACGCTTTTGTCCATGGTGTGCATGCTTAACGCTTTCCCCACTCGGAAAAAGCCGGTCATTCCCATGGTGGTGCTGATGTTCGTGATGTTTGGCATCGTTGTCTACTGTGATATCCACTACTGCAACGCCATCATGGCTGCTCTGACCCGGGCGGAAAGCCCCATCAAGCTGGAGCTCAGCACCATCTACATTGCCAATGCCTATAACATGCTGCAAACCTTCCTGGTACTCATCGGTGTGACCGCTGTGCTGGTGCTGACGCTGCCGCTCTACAGCAAGCTGATCCGAAAGATCAACACCTCCGTGGATGTGGAGGACAACGGCGACATGGCGGACATTGAAATCAGCGAGTGATCCGGTCTGGAACAACATGAGCGACAATACGGATAAGAAAAATTACGAACTGAAAAGCGACGCGGTTGAAAAGCTGGTACAGGCGGAAAATGGCGATGTGCCGGAATTTTCCGAGGAGGAGCTGAAAAAGTACCGCTCCAAAAGCAGATTCAATTTGTCCAACACGGCAAAAGTGGTTCTGCTGAAGGCATGGTTTGCCGGGGCGGTGTGCTACTTCATCCTGTGGGGACTGGGGATCTATGTGAACAGTCTCATCGACATGCTTTTCATTCTGGGCATCGTTCTGGGTATGGTGACGGATCTGCTGACCAATAATGTGATCCGTTTCATCGAACCGGCCGACGGCGAAAACGACAAATGGCTGATGTTCCCCAAAAAGGGAATGACCAGTTTCTTCCTGAATATGGTCTATGCCTTGGTGCTGATCTGTTGCGTATATGCTTTCTATGGCATGATCAACCGGGCAGCTGTCTGGATCATCGGGAACGCGGACACCGTGCCACTGGGTGTGGAGCCGGTTCTGTTTGGTGTCTTCTGCATGGGCTTTGACCTGTTGTTCGTCCTGTGCAAAAACACCCTGAAACGGATCTGGCGGGATGCCAGGAATAAAGCGTGACCGTACTTTCGACCGCCGCTTTATGAACCGCATACGGATCGCGTACGCGCATCCACTTGTTTGATAAGGAGTATCGGATTATGGCTTACTTGACGCTGAAAGGGATCAACAAAATCTATCCCAACGGCTATCATGCAGTACATGATTTCAATTTGGAAATCGAGAAGGGCGAATTCATCGTGTTCGTCGGCTCCTCCGGCTGCGGCAAGTCCACCACCCTGCGTATGATCGCGGGCCTGGAGGATATCAGCAGCGGTGAGTTCCTGATCAATGGTGAATACGCCAACGACAAAGGTCCCCGGGAACGGGAGATCGCGATGGTATTCCAGAGCTACGCGCTGTATCCCCAGATGAGCGTTTACGACAACCTGGCCTTCGGCCTGACGCTGCAGGGCGTGGATGAAGACGTGATCGACCAGAAGGTCAAGCACGTGGCCCACATTCTGGGCCTGACCGACTATCTGGACCGGATGCCCCGGGCGCTGTCCGGCGGCCAGCGGCAGAGAGTCGCGGTGGGCCGGGCAATCATCCGCAAGGTTGGTATCTTCCTGATGGACGAGCCCCTGAGCAACCTGGACGCGAAGCAGCGTGTGACCATGCGCGCCGAAATCGCCCAGATCCACCGGGAGACCGGCGCCACCACCATTTACGTTACCCACGACCAGATCGAGGCTATGACTCTGGCAGACCGGATCGTGATCATGAAGACCGGCTATGTCCAGCAGGTCGGCACCCCCTATGAGCTGTATTTCAAGCCCGCCAACCTGTTCGTTGCCGGCTTCATCGGCGAGCCGCCCATGAACTTCATCCGCAGAACCGTCCACGACGGCTGCATCCAGATTGGCGATACCAAGCTGGATATCTCCGCCAAGCTGGGCACTCTGACGAAGACCTACGAGGGTAAGGATGTCCACTTCGGCTTCCGCCCCGAGGCTATTGTGCTGGGCAAACAGGACAACGCCTACGTGCTGGACGCGAAGGTGGAGCTGACCGAAATGCTGGGCGACAACACCAATGTCTACGTGAACATCGCGGATGCCAACGCCATCCTGAAGGTCAACCCCCATGATACCCCCGAAACGGATTCTGACATCGTATTCTCCATCCCCTTTGACCGGGTCTACCTGTTCGATTCCGAGACGGAAAATGTCATCGACACAGAGGGAGCAACCGCTGCCGTATGACGAAGGGCTTCCAAGGAAACCCACAATCAATTTAGTGTGAGGAACAAAGGCATGAAATTTCACAACCTGTATGTTTCCTCTGTTTCGGCCTGCTTTGAACTGGAAAATACAAGTCCGTATTATGCGGACGCTGCTTTCGACGTGACAGTGAACGGTGCGCCCGCCCTTACGGGCGTGCGCACCAATGTTTTTTCCCTGTTCGATCTGGAACCCGGAACGGTTTATACCGTAGCGGTCGGAGAGGAGACTGTGACCATCACCACGGCGGAGGAATCCGCCTGCATCAGTGTTAAGGATTTTGGTGCTGTGGGGGATGGTGCTGCGGACGATACCGCAGCCATTCAGAATGCGATCAACTGCTGCCCGGCGGGGGGTAGAGTTACTGTGCCGGAAGGCACCTACTATGTCCGGCCACTGGTCCTTAAGTCTGACATGACGCTGGAGCTGAAAAAGGACGCGGTGCTGCTGGGGGATACCTGCGAGGAGCACTATCCGATTCTGCCCGGCGAAGTGCTGGATGCCCGGACGGGCGAGGCGCTGCAGTTCAGCTCCTGGGAGGGAAATCCCTTCCCCTGCCGCCAGAGCTTCATCAGTGCCCACTACGCGAAGAACATTTCCATTGTCGGTCAGGGCGTGATCGACGGAAACGCCGTCAATTCCACCTGGTGGCAGGATGTGAAGAAGCGCACCATCGGAAGACCCAAGCTGGTGTTCCTGAACCAGTGCGAGAATGTCCGCTTCCATGGCATCTTAGGCAGAAACTCCGCCTGCTGGAACTTCCATCCCTTCTTCAGCCGGAATGTGCACTTCTACAACACGGCCGTGGAAGCCCCCAAGGACAGCCCCAATACCGACGGCACCGACCCGGAATCCTGCGACGATGTGTGCTATATCGGTATGCGCTTCTCCGTGGGTGACGATGCCATCGCCATCAAATCCGGCAAGATGTACATGGGTATGAAGTACCAGACCCCGGCCACCAACCATGTGGTCCGCAACTGCCTGATGGAGTACGCCCACGGCGCTATGGTGCTGGGCAGCGAGATGTCCGGCGGCGTTAAGGATCTGACGGTTTCCCAGTGCTATTTCCGGCATACGGACCGGGGCCTGCGAATCAAGACCCGCCGGGGACGGGGCAAATATGCCGTCATCGACGGCGTGGCCTTCTCCAACATCAAGATGGATAACGTGATGGCACCGCTGGTCATGAATATGTACTACTTCTGTGATCCGGACGGTCACGAGGAGATCGTATGGAGCAAGGAGCCTCACCCTGTGGACGACGGGACGCCCTATCTGGGCAGCTTCCTGTTCCGGGACATGGAGTGCACGGACTGCGAATGGGCGGCGGGCTATTTCTATGGCCTGACCGAGCAGCCCATTGGCAGCGTGGCCATTGAAAACGTTAGCTTTACCTTCAAGGAGGACGCCTCCTCTGGCTTCCCGGCTATGATGGACTATATCGACAAAGAATGCAAGCGCGGCCTGTATTTTAACGGCGTGCGGAAGGTACGGCTTAAAAACGTGACCATGTCCGGTCAGGAAGGTGACCGGCTGACCACCATCCAAGTTGACGAGGTGATCGACCAATGAACCAGATCGAAGCCTATTTGAACCGAATTCTGGCAGAGTCCACCCCGGACCGGCCCCTGTGGAACATTGAAAAAATTGCCCAGGGAAAGGTCAACGGCTGGAACTATATCGACGGCTGCATGATGATCGCCCTGCTGAATATGTACCGCATCACCGGGGAGAAGCGTTACTACGACTTTGCCGAGAATTTCCTGGACTACTATGTCTTTGAGGACGGCAGCATCCGCGGATACCGGGAGGAAGAATACAATCTGGACAATATCTGCGAAGGCCGGGTGCTGTTTGACGTCTATGCCCTGAGCGGGAAGGAAAAATACCGCAAGGCCATCGAGACCCTCCACGGTCAGATCCTGCGCCAGCCCAGAACCGAAGAGGGCAATTTCTGGCACAAGGCCATTTATCCCAACCAGGTCTGGCTGGACGGCCTGTATATGGCCCAAGTGTTTTACTGCCGCTATACCACTCAGTTTGAAGATGGCGCGGGCTATGCCGACATCCGCCGCCAGTTCCGCAATGTCCGGACGCATATGTATGACCCGGCGACCGGACTGTACCGCCACGGCTATGATGCCAGCAAAACCGCGTTTTGGGCAGGGGAGGACGGCTGCTCGAAGAATCCCTGGCTGAGAAGCCTGGGCTGGTTCAGCGCCGCGCTCATCGATGTGACCGCCGAGATCGCCCCCGGAAACGATGACTTCCGCAGCGATATGGTGTCCATCGCCCGGGAGCTGGCACAGAATCTACTGCGTTACATTGATCCTGACAGCGGAATGCTCTGGCAGGTGCCCAACCGCGTGGGTGGCCCGGGCAACTACCCGGAGACCTCCGGCTCTGCCATGGTGGCCTACTTCTATCTGAAGGGTGCCCGGCTGGGGATCCTGGATCCAAGCTATGCCGAAACCGGCGAAAAAATCTTTGAAAGCATCTGCCAGCGGTATCTGACGGAAACCGACGGCAAGCTAAACTTAGGCGGCATCTGCCTGGTTGCCGGACTCGGCCCGGAAAACAACCGCCGCCGGGATGGCTCTTACGAATACTACATCTCCGAACCCATTGTGGAAAACGATGCCAAGGGCTTGGCACCCTTCCTGATGTGCTATACGGAGCTGCTGCTGACGAAAAAGGAGGAAAAGTAAAATGAATATGTTTGACTTGACCGGCAAGGTGGCTCTGGTCACCGGCGGTGCCCATTCCATCGGCTTTGCCATCGGCAAGGGCCTGGCCCAGGCCGGCGCTACTGTCTGCTTCAACTGCACCAGCGAGGGCAGCCGCGTCCGGGGCGAAGCCAACTACGCCGCCGAGGGCATTACCGCCTACGGCTATGTTGCCAACGTGACCAGCGAGGAAGAAATGAACGCCCTGGTGGCAAAGATTCGGGAGGAACACGGCATCATCGACATTCTGGTGAACAACGCCGGCATCATCAAGCGCATCCCCATGCTGGAAATGAGCGTGGCGGATTTCCGGGAAGTGGTGGACGTTGATCTGAACGCCCCCTTCATCTGCGCCAAGGCCGTTCTGCCCGGTATGCTGGAAAAGGGCCACGGCAAGATCATCAATGTCTGCTCCATGATGAGCGAACTGGGACGGGAGACTGTTGCCGGTTACGCGGCAGCCAAGGGCGGCCTGAAAATGCTGACCAAGAATATCTGCTCCGAGTTCGGCGGCGCCAACATCCAGTGCAACGGCATTGGCCCCGGCTACATCGCCACCCAGCAGACTGCGCCCCTGCGCGAGAAGCAGCCCGACGGCAGCCGCCATCCCTTTGACCAGTTTATCATCGGCAAGACTCCCGCTGGCCGCTGGGGCGAAGCGGAGGATCTGGCGGGTCCTGCGGTGTTCCTGGCATCCGACGCGTCCAATTTCGTCAACGGCCACATCCTGTACGTTGACGGCGGTATCCTGGCCTACATCGGCAAACAGCCCTGATATCCCGCGCCGAAAGGCGGGGAAAATGTGGATGCGGGGAAGCGCAAGAAACACAATGTTTTGCCACAAGAAACGCTATTTTCATGGATTAACTTTGCTTCTATAATAGCACCAGAAATACACAGGCTGCGGTCTGTCAGGAGGTAAACAACATGGAAACACTCAACTATGCAGCGTTGGAAGCATCCGGCTATCAAGGCTTTCTTCTGAAAAGCGCACCGGAAAAGGTGATGCAGTTCGGCGAAGGCAACTTCCTGCGGGCATTTGTGGACTACTGGTTCGATCTGGCCAATGAAAAGGCGGGCTGGAATGGAAAATGCGTCATCATCAAGCCCCGCAACAGCCGCTCCAAAATCTGCCAGCAGCTGAACGATCAGCAGGGCCTGTACACCCTGTACCTCAGAGGAATCGAAAACGGGAACCGGATCGACAGCAGACGTGTCATTTCCTCGGTTTCCCGCTGTGTAAATCCCTACGAAGAGGATGGCTTCCGCGCCATGCTGGAGCTGGCCGTCTCCGATGACCTGGAGTATGTGGCCTCCAACACCACCGAAGCGGGCATTGTCTATGATCCTTCCTGCCAGTTGGACGATAAGCCCTGCACGTCCTTTCCCGGCAAGCTGGCTCAGGTGCTGTACGCCCGCTGGAAGGCCGGAAAGGGCGGTCTTGTGATCCTGTCCTGCGAGCTGATCGACAACAACGGCAAGGAACTTCTGAAGTGCGTCAATCAGCACATTGACCAGTGGGGACTGGAGCCGGAATTCAAGGCCTATGTCAATGAGACCTGCACCTTCTGCTCCACGCTGGTGGACCGCATCGTTCCCGGCAGCATCCGGGACGCGGCGCAGATCGCCCGGCTGGAGGAAGAGAACGGCTACAGCGATCCGGTGGCAGTCGTCAGCGAGGTATTCGGTGTCTGGAACATCGAAGGCCCCGATTGGCTGGAGGAGAAGCTGCCCTTCAAGGCCGCTGGGCTGAACTGCCCTGTGGTCCCGGACGTGGTGCCCTACAAAAAGCGCAAGGTCCGTATCCTCAACGGTGCCCATACCGGCTTCGTACTGGGTGCCTATCTGGGCGGCTATGACATCGTCCGGGATTGTATGCACGACGACAAGGTTCGCGGCTACATGAACAAGATGCTCTACGAGGAAGTGGTCCCCATCCTGCCGCTGGCAAAAGAGGACGCGGAAGGGTTTGCGGCCGCCGTTCAGGACCGCTTTAATAACCCCTTCATTGACCACGAGCTTCTGAGCATCTCCCTGAACTCCACCTCCAAGTGGCGGGCCAGAAATATGCCCAGCCTGCTGGAGTATGTGGAAGCCTTTGGAAAGCTGCCCGTCTGCCTGACCATGAGCTTCGCCGCCTACATCGCGTTCTTCAGCAGTGACATTCAGGAGCTGACCGACGCGGGCCTGGTCTGCCGCCGTCCCAAGGGCAACACCTATGTTTGCTCCGACGACCGCTGGGCGCTGGAATTCTACTATGACCACAGAAACGACACCGTGGAAGAACTGGTGCACGCCGTTATGGTGAGCGAGCAGATGTGGGGTCAGGATCTGACCAAGGTGCCCGGCTTTGAGGCTGCCACCGTGGCGAACCTCCGGAAGATCCGCGAGGAAGGTGCCATTGCTGCCTACGCCAGCTGCCTGTGAATGATCAGGAGGACAACCATGCCAGATTTTATCCATATCCATCCCAATGACAATGTGGCGGTAGCCCTGCACCCCATCCCGGCAGGCACGGAGTTTTCCGGTGTCCGCGCCGCGGAGGAGATCCCGCAGGGACATAAAATGGCGCTGAAAGCCATCGCCGAGGGCGAGCAGATCGTAAAATACGGCTTCTCCATTGGTCACACCACCACTTCCATCGCCCCCGGTCAGTGGGTACATACCCACAATATGAAGACCAACCTGTCCGGGGAAATCGAATATACCTACAATCCCAAGCTCACGCCTCCCGCAGCCCGGCAGCCCGGCACCTTTATGGGCTACCGCCGCAAGGACGGCAAGGTGGGCATCCGCAATGAGATCTGGATCATCCCCACCGTGGGCTGCGTCAATGACGTTGCCAAGGCTCTGGTGCGGGACAATCAGGATCTGGTCGCAGGCTCCATCGACGGCCTGTACACCTTTACCCACCCCTTCGGCTGTTCCCAGACCGGCGCTGACCATGCCCAGACCCGCAAGCTGCTGGCTGCCCTGACCCGTCACCCCAACGCCGGTGCGGTGCTGGTGCTGAGCCTGGGCTGTGAAAACCTGACCCACGAGCAGTTCCTGGCGGAATTGGGGGATTTCGACGAAGACCGGGTGAAGTTCCTGACCTGCCAGGCTGTTGAGGACGAGCTGGAAGCGGGACGGGAGATCCTACAGCAGTGCGCGGCCTTCGCTTCCCAGTTCCAGCGGGAGGAGATCCCCGCCTCCGAGCTGGTGGTGGGCATGAAGTGCGGCGGCTCCGACGGCCTGTCCGGCATCACCG
>JAUNSH010000022.1 GCA_030539285.1 Eubacteriales bacterium | reverse complement strand
TCGGCGGCCATTGTCACCGGCTCCAAGACCCCCTATATTCTGCGGAAATACATGGTTCCCAACGTGATTCCCACGCTGGTGATCACCGCGGCGACAGACATCGGCGGCATGATGCTGGAGCTGGCGGGTCTGTCCTTCCTGGGCTTCGGTGCCAAAGCGCCCACCCCGGAATGGGGCCTGATGCTCAACGAGGGCCGGCAGTTCATTCAGAACGCACCCTGGATGACGATTTTCCCCGGCGCCGCGATCTTCGTGGTGGTGATGGTCTTCAACCTGCTGGGTGACGCGTTCCGGGATTATCTGGATCCCAGAGAGGAGTGAGGAGGAGCCTATGCTGGAAATCAAGAATATGACGGTCTGCTATCAGGATCGTCCCACTGTGAAAAATTTCAGCCTGACGCTGGAACAGGGGCAGATCGTGTCCCTTGTCGGAGAATCCGGCTCCGGGAAGACGACCGTCATTCGCGCTGTGCTGGGACTGCTTCCCGGCAGCGGAAAGGTCACCGAGGGCGATATCCTGTTTGAGGGAACCTCCCTGCTGCAAAACACGCCTGAGCAGTGGCGCAGTCTCCGGGGCACGGATATCTCCATGATCTTTCAGGACTCCGGTGCCATGCTGAATCCCACGAAAAAAATCGGAAGCCTATTTACGGAATACATTCGGACTCACGAAAAAATTTCCCGGAAGGAAGCATGGAAAAAGGGTGCCGGAATGCTGGAACGAATGCGGCTGGCAGACCTGGACAACATCATGAACTCCTATCCCTTTCAGCTCTCCGGCGGTATGCGCCAGCGGGTGGGCATTGCCATGGCCATGATCTATGAGCCGAAGCTTCTGCTGGCGGATGAACCCACCTCCGCGCTGGATGTGACCACTCAGGCACAGATCGTCCGGCAGATGATGGAGCTGAGGGACGAATACGGCACCAGCATCATCATGGTCACCCACAATCTGGGTGTCGCGGCCTATATGTCCGATTTTTTGGTTGTCATGAAGAACGGCGAGATCACGGATTCCGGCACCCGGGAACAGCTTCTCGGCGGGGAGCACAGCTGCTATGCCCAGCAGCTTCTGGATGCCGTTCCTTCTGTGGGAGGTGAGCGCTATGTTTGATGAAAAAGACCTGATCCTGGAAGCAAAGCACGTCACCCGGCGGTTCCCTGCCTCTGGCGGACGGGAGCTGACCGCCTGCAATGATGTCAGTCTCAAATTCTACAGGGGCAAAACTCTGGGGCTGATCGGCGAATCCGGCTGCGGAAAATCCACCTTCATGCGCTTCCTCGTCCGGCTGGACAAGCCCACCGAGGGAGAGATCCTGTTCAAGGGAAAAGATCTGACCAAGCTGAAGGGCGAAGAGCTGCGGCAGACCCGGCAGTACATCCAGATGGTATTCCAGGATCCCGGCAGCTCCTTCAACGCCAAAATGAAGATCCGGGACATTATCTGTGAGCCGCTGCTGAACTTTGGCAGGATCAAGTCCAGCGAAAAGGATGCCGTTGCCCGGAAGTATCTGGAAGCCGTGGAGCTGCCCGGAGATTTTGCCGACCGGTTCCCCCACAGCATGTCCGGTGGCCAGCGGCAGCGGATCGCCATTGCCCGGGCCATCGCCCTAGAGCCGGAGCTGATCATCATGGACGAGGCCACCTGTGCCCTGGATGTGTCGGTGCAGAAAACCATTATTGAGCTGGTCTGCAAGCTTCAGAAGGAGAAAAATATCGCCATCGGCTTTATTGCCCACGATCTGGGGCTCATCCAGTCCTTTGCCCACCAGATCGCCGTGATGTACCTGGGCAATATCGTGGAAATTCTGCCCGGTGAGGATGTAGAAAAGGCCCGGCATCCTTATACCCAGGCCCTGCTGGGGGCGATTTTTGACACGAAAATGGATTTCAGCAAAAAAATTGAAAGCATTGACAGTGAAATTCCCAGTCCTCTGGATGTTCCCCCCGGATGTCCCTTCCAGCCCCGGTGCGAATACTGCACCGAGCGGTGCCGCCGTGAGCATCCGAAGCTGAAGACCATCGGCGAAGGGCACGAAGTGGCCTGTCACCTGTTTTGAGAGGAAAACTTATGACGAAGAAACTGATTGCTTGTACGCTGGCTGCGGTCTGCCTAATAGCTATCCTGTTCGGATGCGCCTCAACAACCACCGGGGATATTGCCAATCAGGATCAGCTTTCGGCAGAAGCCAGCGGTCTGACCTTCCACAAAATCGGCGTAGCCACCTACGACATTCAGGACGCTCAGATCCGGATGTTTAAGAACTATCTGGATGGCTACATTAAAGAGTGCTTTTCCGACGTCACTTTCCGGTATTCCAACAGCCTTTCCGGCAGTGAAGGGACAGCTTGGGCATATAATACTTTTCCCTATCTGCCATAGCGCAGACCTCCTTAAAATTGAGATTTGAAAGATAAAGTCAAATTTCAGAAAGAGGCGCGCGAATATTCACTAAAAATGCTGCTGATTTTTTGTGTAATAGCGCGAAATAACTAGGAACGGTATTCTTTATACGGAACTCTTGCGATTTCTGCCGATAAAAACGACACCGTTCTGCAAAATCTACTATTTTCTGATAGCGGGTTTTGCAGAGCGGTGTCGAAAAAAGAAAGAGCGCAAGCAACTGATTCGCTGTCTGCGCCTTCGTCGGGATTTTCAAAATTTTGCGTCTTTTGAACAACTTTTTCTTTTCCATATTCTCAAATTGATTATTCTTCGCTCTCGACAGCTATAGCGAATTTCTCCTTATCAGTTCAATCTTCAAACAGATAATCCCAAATAGTACGCTGCATCTGCAGCAATTCATCCAGTATGATATTATGGTCTCACGAATTACTAGCTGAATGCAGTCGTCCTTCTCAACACTCCCAAGTAACCTGTCAGCATTATATAGGGTTGTAAAATTCTGTACTTTTTGGTATAATATTGACGTATTCTGATAATGGTGTAAGGGGGAACGTTGTGAAGGTACAGTTGAATCAGGCAATCAAGCAGACAATATCTCAAAAGATGATTCAGTCTGCTCACGTTCTCCAATTAAGTACAGCAGAATTACGCCATTATCTCGAAGACCTTGCATTAGAAAATCCCCTTATGGAATTTATCCAGCAAACGACTCCAAATGCATATGTGAAGGAAAGCGTATCTGAGCCAGATGAGCAAAACTATGTTTACGACCGGCAGGAGCAGGCGGATTCCCGGGAGGTTTGGGATTCTGGACAAACCGGCACTCTGTCAGACGCCCTTATGTTTCAACTTGGGGGCATGGTTTTAGGTCCTGACATACGGCGCATTCTGATATACATGATCTATAATCTGGATGCCAATGGCTACCTATCCGTGTCCAAAGAGAACATCCGGCTTGTCCTTGACTGCAAAGAGGACGCAGTTTCTGACGCATTGGCAATTTTGCAAGATATGGAACCCTATGGTGTCGGCGCACGGAATTTGAGTGAGTGCCTTTGTATCCAACTTCAACGGCTCTATCCCGAAGAACAGACCGCTGCAAAAATTGCTGAAAATGAGCTGGTTTTACTCGGAAAGAACCAACTTCCAGTATTGGCAAGGAAACTTCACAGGCCTCTCAACGAGATCCTGCACGCTTGCGAAATCATCCGCAGCTTAAACCCCCGCCCTGGAGCCGGCTACAGCGATGGAAATTGTGTATCCTACATCGTCCCGGAGCTGCTTGTGTTTCAGGAAAACGGTCGTTTTCACGTGACATTAAATGAAACGCAGCCGCTTTCAGTGCAGATTAACAGTTCTTATCTACAAATGCTTCACGATTGCGATGCGGAAACTGCCGCCTACCTGGAACAGAAGTAAAATCAGCTGGAATGGGTGCGGCAGTGCATTGTCCAGAGAAAACAGACGCTTCTGTCCCTTGGGAACCTCATTCTTGAGACACAAAGCGGCTTCTTCCTCCGTGGTCCCGGCAATCTTCGCGCTTTTTCACAGGCAGAGGCCGCTGAGCTTCTGAACGTGCATGAATCCACAGTCAGCCGCGCCCTTCGCGGAAAATACCTGCAGTGTTCCTGGGGTATATTTCCCCTGCAGCACTTTTTTTCCCAGGGACTGGCTCAGCGGGATGAAATTTGCCACCAGATCCGCAAGCTGGTTGAGAATGAGGACAAACGTCGCCCTCTCTCCGATCAGGCTCTGTGTGACGCTCTTACCGGGGAAGGTTTCTCCATCTCCCGCCGCATGGTGAGCAAGTATCGGGAAAACCTGAACATTCCCGGCGCTGGAGTCCGTCGGAAATATAGTAAATAACGGAAAGACCGCCGGAATGTTCCGGCGGCCTTTCCTATATGGAAGGTAATCTGTGAATCAGGCGATTGCGATGCACTCCACTTCCACCAAGCCGCCCAGGGGTAGCTTGGCGACCTGCACGCAGGACCGTGCGGGGAAGTCTGTACCAAAATAGGATTTGTAAATCTCATTGACTTTGGCAAAATCGTTCATATCCGCCAGAAAAATGGTGGTTTTTACCACATTGCCATATCCGGAACCGGCTTCTGTGAGAATTGCGCCCAAGTTTTTCATAGAGAAGTGAGCCTGCTCTTCTACGGTTGCAGGCATTTTTCCTGTGGTGGGGTCAATGCCAAGCTGACCGGAGCAGTAAACCATGCCGTTTGCCTTAATTGCCTGTACATAAGGTCCGACCGCCCCGGGCGCGCTTTTCGTTGCAATGATTTCTTTCATTATCTGACAACCTCCGTACCTTTCTTTCTCAGCACCACGCCGCTGCGGGTGCCGGTATGCTCGCCGTTCTTCACCGCGAATTCGCCGTTGATCATCACATGGACGATGCCTTCGGGATACTGAATGGGGTCGGTGAAGGTGCCCTTGTCGATAACAGTGTTGGGATCAAAGATAGTGATATCCGCGTAGGCACCTTCCCGCAGTTCGCCCCGATCGGTCATATTGAAGGCCGTGGCAGGCTTCTTAGTCATTTTGTAGATAGCCTCCTCCAGAGTCAGAGCCTTATCCTCCCGGACGTACTTGCCCAAGATCCGTGGGAAGGCACCAAACACACGGGGATGGGGCTTGCCGCCCAGCAGGCCATCGGTGCAGGCGTTCATCTCAGGACGCTTCATAAACAGCTGAACGTGTTCCTCAGTACCATAGAAGTCCACCATGCCCACGGCGTTCTCCTCCTCATACAGCAGGTCAAAGGTAGCGTTGTAGGCATCCTTGCCCCGGAGCTGACCCAACTGGGTTAGGTTCAGGCCGATGGCATCCTTGTTCTTCTCGTTCTTGACGCTGGTGACATAGATGCCGTCCAGACCGGCAAACTCTACAAAATTGTCCCAGCCGGGGATGCCGTGCTCAATGTCGTAGATCATCTTCTTGCGCAGCTCGGGGTCTGCCAAACGTTCCAGCACCTTATCCGTGCCACCGTCATGCACCCAGGGCGGCAGAATGACACCCAGCATAGTGCTGCCGGCAACATAGGGATACTGATCGAAGGACACATCGATACCCTCGGCCTTAGCCTGTTCCAGCAGGCGGATCACATCCTCGATCTTATCCCAGTTCTTCTTGCCGCAAACCTTAAAGTGGGAATAGTGGATCTTGGCACCGGACTCTCTGCCGATCTTGATGACCTCCTCCATGGAATCCAGAATGGTATCGGCCTCGCTTCTCTGGTGGATGACAAAGCGTCCGTCGTACTCCGCCACGATCTTGCACATTTCAATGATTTCTTTGGACTCGGAGTAAGCGCAAGGCATATAGATGAGGCCCGTAGACAGGCCAATGGCGCCGGCCTCCATCTCCCGACGAGTGATCTGGCGCATTTTCTCCAGCTCTTCCTCGTTAGGCAGACGGTTCTCCAGACCCATGGCCTCCATACGGATGTTGCCGTGGGGCACCAGATAGCATTCGTTCAGGCCGGGATGGACCGTTTCCAGCATTTTCAGATAGTTTTCGGTGGTCTCAAATCCCCAGTCGATGGCGTCGGTGTCGCCGTCCAGACCGGCCAGGTTCTTCCGCCAGGGGCTGATGTACTGTTTGGGCAGGGGCGCCATAGAGATGCCGTCCTGACCCAGAACCTCCGTGGTGATGCCCTGCCGCACCTTGGGCTGAACCTCAGGCTCCACCAAGATCTGCAAATCGCTGTGGCTGTGGGTATCGATGAAGCCGGGGGCAACTACCAGTCCGGCAGCTTCGGTCACTTCCATATCTCCAGCGGCATCGATTTCGCCGATTTTTACGATTCTGTCGTTTTCAACCAGAACGTCTGCTTTGTAACCGGGCTTGCCGGTGCCGTCAACCACCAGACCGCCGCGAATCAGTTTTTTCATAAGGCAATTCCTTTCTTTATCCGGTTCCCTGTGACCATTTTCAGGTCACAGGGAGTAGTTTTCTTCAATTATTCCAGTTCCAGCTCGGGAGCGGGGGCAACGCCAGCTTGCGGTCAATGGCAGAGATCGCGAAAATGGTGACCAGAGCCACGATACCGCCGGGAACCATGGCGCTCAGCCCCCAGGGGGTGCCCAGCACATAGATCCAGATTGCGGCAACGACTGTACCGGCGACGATAGAGATAAAACCGGCTCTCTGGGTGACGTTCTTATAGAACAGGCCGCAGATGAAAGCGGCGAAGGGGCCGGCGCTGCGCAGGGCAAAGGCGCCCATCATCACGCTGATGATGTTGGAGGCGGTGAGGGCAACGGTCAGACCAACTGCGCCGACCACAACCATGACCACCCGGGAGATCCAGATTTCCTTCTTGTCATCCTGCTTGCCGCCGTTGATGTAGGGGCGGAACACATCGTTGGTGAACATGGTGGCAGTACCGATCATGTTGCCGGAGGCAGAGCTCATGGTCGCTGCAACCACCGCTGCCAGCACAATGCCAGCCACAATAGCGGGGGCAAAGGTCATGGTAGCGTCAGCCAGTGCATTCTTCTGGGCGCTGACGGCGTAGCCATCGATACAGACATAGGCAACCAGACCGATGATGGCGGGGACAATGGCGTAAACGGCAGACAGCAGACCGGCGATCACGGAACCAACTTTGGCAGACTTGCCGTCCTTGGCAGAGCAATAGGTCTGCACGATCTCCTGACCGGTGGGGAAGGTCATGAAGTACATGGCAATGTAGCCGATAATGGTGGGAACGCCCACCTTAGTCATGCTCAGCAGATCCATGTTGACGCCGTTGGCATCGGTAACAGCGGCAGCCTTGCTGAACAGGGCAGCAAAGCCGCCAACGGCCTCATTGCCCACCATGACGAACATAGCAATGGTCATGCCTACAGTGATGAACAGAACGTGCATCAGGTTTGCCGCTGCCACGCTGGCGAAGCCGCCGACCATGGTATAAGCGATAACCACCACGGTGATAATTACGGCAGCCGTCTTGAAAGACAGGCCGGTGACCACGTTAATGATGGATGCGGTAGCGATGATCTGCGCGCCGGTGGCCATAAACAGGGCGGCGATGGAGGTAAAGGCGGTAAAAATGTGGGAGGCCTTGCCGTAACGCTTGCTGATGATCTGAGGAACGGTGCTGGCCTGAGCCTTGCGGAAGTAGGGAGCGATAAAGGATACCAGCACGAAGCCAATGCCTGCGGCGATCACATACCAGGCTGCGGACAGGCCGTAGCTATAGACATTGGTAGCAATGCCGGTGGTGGAGGCACCGCCGGTGTTGGCGGCGAACAGAGTACCTGCCAGCACCAGAGGGCCAAGAGACTTGCCTGCCATCAGGAAGTCGTCGTTGCTCTGCTGTGCCTTCTTGGCCTGCTTGCGTTTGGAAGAGACCAGGCCGACCACCACAGTCAGGACCATGTACAGGAAAATGATGACCAGTGCCGTTAACTGTTTGCTTGTCATAAAAAATACGTCCTTTCTATCTTCTTTCTTTATTTCGAAATTACTTCAGCAGAGCCTTCATGACACCATAGTAGCAATCGGTGACCTTTACCAGCTGGTCGATCTCGATATACTCGTTGACGGTATGTGCCAGATTTTCCTTGGAGGGGCCGAGACCGAAGGTCTTGATGCCTGCCTCACCGGCGTAATGGCTTCCATTGGTACAGAAATTGTATTGGGTAATCGCGGGGCCGTAGCCCATAGACTCCAGCTCCTGCTTCACTTCCTGAACAAACCCGTCGTTCTCATCATACAGCCAGCCGGGGAAGAACCGCTCGCCGGTGATTTCCGCACCGGTGTGGCACTTCTCCCTGCCGACCGCGTAGGAAACCTTCACCTTCAGTTGCGGATCCTCCGCCATCAGCTTGTCCAGCAGCTCCTGAATGGGCTTCAGCACGCTTTCCTTGGTTTCTCCCACCAGCAGGCGGCGGTCATAAGTCGCGCGGCAGTACTCCGGCACTACAGAAGCGCCGGGATAGGGAGCGGACTTGATATCGGTCAGTTCCAGAATTCCGTCGCCCAGAACAGGATGATGGTTCGGCACCAGAGTACGGATGGCCTCGATAACCTTCGCCATCATGTAGACCGCGTTGACACCCTTTTCCGGGTTGGCGGAGCGGCAGGGAACGCCGAATGTCTCCACCACAATCTCACCCCGGCCCCGCTGGCCAATTTTGATATTCAGCTGGGACGCCTCACCAATAACCACGTAGTCAGGCTTCACAAAGCTGCTGATCTCCCGGGCAGCAACACCCTCAAAGCACTCCTCGTGGACAACGCCAGCGACATAGATCTCACCGGCGAAATCCTTGCCGGTGTCCTTGGCGAAGGCGGCAGCTGCTGTCACGAAACCGGCCACAGCGCCCTTCATGTCGCTGGTCCCACGGCCGTAGATCTTACCGTCGTGGATCTCTGCGGCAAAGGGGGGATACTGCCATTCCGTCTCATCGGACACGGGCACCGTATCGATGTGTCCGTCAAAGAGGAGCTTCTTGCCAGGGCGGCTGCCCTTAATGCAGCCGATGATGTTGCCGTACTTGTCCACGGTAACCTCATCAAAGCCCTCCGCCTTCAGGTGCTCACTGAGCACCTTCACGACACCGTCCTCATGTCCGGAGTAGCTCTGCTGCCGGATCAGCTCCTGACACAGCGCTACAGCCTGTTCCTGTCTTTCTTTGCTAAGCATGGTTTTTCCTCCTGTATTTCAATTTTTCTTTTTTACATTCAGCGGGTGCTGGGATACTTGCCGTCCCAGACGATGGACTTGTAATTCTCCCGGTCGGTATCTCCCTCGGTGCTGAAGAACAGCACCCGGGAGGTTTCGTTCAGACCCAGAGTTTCCTTGATATGTGCCAGCTCCGGATTTGTCATAATCTCCGCCACGCATCCAAAGGATGCCGCGCCGCTTTCGCCGGAAACCACCCGTTCATCGTGTCCTGCGGGATTGCCGAGAATACGCATACCCTTTGCGGCAACGTAATCCGGGCAGGAAATGAAGTGGTCTGCATAGTCCGCCAGAATGTTCCAGCCGATGCTGCAGGGTTCGCCGCAGGCAAGACCTGCCATGATGGTATCCATATCACCGGTGACAAAGTGACGTTTGCCATCGTTGGCCTGTGCCGTGCGGAACAGGCAGTCGGCCTTGTTTGGCTCCACAATGGTGATGATGGGACGGTCTTCTCCGTAAATGGAAGAGAACAGTCCGGTAATGGCACCGGCCATGGAGCCTACCCCCGCCTGCAGGAAAATGTGGGTGGGCTTTTCTGGAATTTGCTCGTAAGCCTCCAGGCCCATGGTGCCGTAGCCCTGCATGATCCAAGTTGGGATATCTTCGTAGCCCTCCCAAGCGGTATCCTGCACCATGACCCAGCCCTTGGTTTCCGCCTGACTGTTTGCCAGACGAACCGCTTCGTCATAGTTCAAATCAGTGATGCTTGCCTCAGCACCTTCCGCCCGGATGTTGTTGAGACGTTCCGCAGCGCTGCCCTTAGGCATATACACCACAGATTTTAATTTGAACTGATTGGCAGTCCAGGCAACGCCTCTGCCGTGGTTTCCATCGGTTGCGGTAACGAAGGTAACATCCCCCAGCTTTTCCTTGGTTTCGGGGGAAACCAGCTCGGGATAGCCCACTCGGCTGATATCCTTTCCCAGTTTCTGCGCCAGATAGCTGCCAATGGCGAAGCTGCCGCCCAGCACCTTAAAAGCGTTCAGGCCGAAGCGGTAGGACTCATCCTTGACATATACATCCTTCAGTCCAAGGCATTTTGCCGTTTCCGGCAGGTGTGCCAGAGGCGTAGGCTTGTACATGGGAAAGCTTTCATGGAACCTGCGTATCTTACGGGCTTCTTCTTCGCTCAGAAATTGAAGATCACAGCCCTGCCCGGTATGCTGCCGGGTTACCAGTTTGAATTCATCTTTCATAAGTCATTGTCCTTTCCTGTTTTTGTTTCTGCCCTATTAAAGTGCAAGATTCGTTCCCATTTTTCTTTATTCCAATTGTTTTACTTTTTGCACAATTATTTCAATTCTAATTTGGAAAAGGTGAACAAAAAATGGACGGCACAATTCGGTAGATCCCGCATCTGTGCCGCCTGTTAATTCTTATTTTGAGAATATTTCTCGTTATGAGATTTCTTGCATTGAGAAATTGTTCTCAATTTGATAATCCCTTTTCGATTTCATCCAGCTTCCTGTAGAGTGTGGCAAGGCCGATCCCCAGTTCCCTCGCCGCTGCCTTTTTCCCTTGGGTGGTTGTCCCATGCTTTATCAATGCACGCCGAATCTCCCGTTGCTCCAGTTCCTTCAGCGGGAGGATGGCTTCCTCCTGCACGACAGAGGTCTCATGCTGCTGGATCTGTGGCTTCTGACCCACCGATTGGATGCATCGCAGCTCTCTGGGCAGGGTGCTGTCGTCCAGAATTCCATTAGGTCCCATCATGTTCACCATAAACTCTGTTACATTTTCCAGCTCCCGGACATTTCCCTTCCATTCATAACTTTTCAGCCGCTCCATGACATCATCGGTAATTTTCCAAAAATCCTTCTTGAACAGCTGGGCGTACCGCCTGGCAAAGTGCAGCGTCAGTTCCTCGATATCCTCTCTGCGCTCCCGAAGCGGCGCGATTTCTAGCGGGATCACGTTCAGACGATAGTACAGATCTTCCCGGAATTTCTTTTCCCGAATCATTTCCTTCAAGTCCTTATTGGTTGCCGCCAAAACACGAACGTCTATGGGAATCAGCTGATTGGAGCCGATCCGCACGATTTTTCGTTCCTGAAGCACGCGAAGCAGCTTTGCCTGAAGATAAAGGGGCATATCTCCGATCTCATCCAGAAATATCACGCCTTTATTGGCCAGTTCAAACTTTCCGATTCGTCCGTTCGGGTCTGCGCCTGTAAACGCCCCCTTCACATAGCCAAACAGCTCCGACTCCAAAAGCGCCTCGGGAATTGCCGCGCAGTTGAGCGCCACAAATTTTCGGTCTTTCCGGTCACTGGCATTCCAAATGGCAGTCGCTACCATTTCCTTTCCGGTTCCGCTTTCTCCCGTGATCAGCACTGTGGAGGTACTCTGGGCCACCTTCTGAATGTCCTGTCTCAGTTGTCGAGTTTGGGGGCTGTCCCCAATGATATTCCGACAGCTCATGGTCTGAACTGTGGAAGTCATTTCGTACAGGAGTTTCTGAACGCTCTTGCTGCTCTGGAACAGCAGCACCTCCGCATAGCGTTTGGTCGTCTGGGGAAGACTGTGGAGCTGCCCCATCACCGTATAGCGTCGTTCTCCAATGTTCAGGGTATATTCATTGTTGTTATTCAGATGGTCACCGGTTGCCTGGATCTGCACCTGCAGGCCTTCCGGCTGAGGAATTTTCAGCTGTTGCCTGGCCGTTTCGTTGGCCGCAGTCACCGTTCCGTCTCTGCCCAGAATCATCACGCCCTGTGTAATATAATCCATGGTGCAGTTTAACGCTCCCAGCATGGCAGCTCTGCTTTCCTGTGAGACATATTCCTGAGCCTTGGCAGATATGAATTCCGCAATCTGCCCCAGAAAATCCATGTACAGCTTCTCGCTCTCCAGAATCCGATTTTTCTGTTCCCGGGAGGTTCCCACCAAACCGATAATCCCAATCACTTCGTCGCTCATCCGCACAGGCATGGAAATCTCGATTTCCTCCTGGCAGTCAAAGCGGTGCGGACATGCCTGACAGACCTCTTCCCTGCCCGGCTCATAGATGATCTGCGTTTTTCCCGTTTGGAGAACATGGCGGTAGACATTTGCAGACACACATTGACGATCAGCACAGGAACCACCACCAGCACCACCGATGCCGCCATCAAGCCATAGTTGACACCAGCCTGGGAGCTGATCTCGTTGAGCAGGCCGGTAATGGCCCGTTCCTGGGGATAACGCAGGAAGAAAGACTGGGTAAACAGATCATTGTAGCTCCACAGGAAGGCGAAAATCGCCACAGTAGCAAAGGAGGACTTTGCCGCGGGGACAATGATCCGGAAGAAGATATGGAAGACATTACAGCCGTCTAAGTAGGCGCTTTCCTCCAGTTCAATAGGTACCGACTGGATAAAGCCGGTGAGGATGATAATGGCAAAGCAAAGGTTTCCGGCAATCTGAGGCAGGATCGTTGCCAGCAGACTCAGCCAGCGGTTGCCTTTTTCCGCAATGCCCATGACCACCTGCATCCGAAACACCGGGATGATGGTGGAAAACACCGGGAACATCATGCCCTTCTGCCGGAAGGAATTAAGGATCACCCAGAGAAAGGGGTAGACCGTCTTCAGAGCCCACAGGCCCAGTACCAGATAGGTCAGTACTCTGCCGTGGGATCGTTTCTTTTCAACCATATCTGTCCTCCTCAATAATCTTCCGTGGTTTTGAACACCCGGTTTGCCGCATTGGACAGCACTACGCCCAGCACCACGATGAGAACGGCAATTGTGCTGCCGTAGTCTACGTTCATTTTGTTGAAGGTCTGATCGTACATATAGGTTCCTGTGAGCCAGCCCTGGTTCTGGGGCATTCCCGCGCCAAACATGACCCAGGGCAGGTCAAAGACCTTCAGTGCGCCGTTAATCGCCAGCACCAGACAGGTACACAGTACATTACGCAGCATGGGCAGGGTGATATAGCGGACTTTTTTCAGCCCGGAAGCGCCGTCCAGCGCCGCCGCTTCAAACAGGTCATCGGGGATGTTATTCAGTCCCGTAATGAGGATGACGAAATAGAAGCCCACATACTGCCAAATCACCGGCAGGAACATAGTAAACAGGAAGTGGTTCTCATCCTTCCAGTCCAGCCACTGAACGATCACTTTTCCGCTGGCCTTGATCTACGATTCCAACAGTCCCATATTCAGCAGGAGCTGGTTGACCATGCCGCCCTTATACAGGAACATCAGATTAAACATGAGGCCCAGCGCCGTTGCGGAAATAACGATGGGGAAAAAGTAGACGGTGCGGAACACTTTGGCACCTACCCGGATGGAGTCCACCAGCAGGGCCAGGATCAGGGCAATGCCCACCTGAAATACCACCGTGCACACCGTCAGCAGCACCGTGTTTTTCAGAGCGGTGCGCAGATCCGGGTCTGTGACTAAGCGTCGATAGTTTTCGTACCACGGGTCATTGACACCCTCCGCGGCACGGCCCAAGCCGCCAATATTCAGGAAAGTATTCAGAATGTTTTACAGGAAGGGATAATACAGATAGACGATCAGGAACGCAAAAGCCGGTATCAGGAACAGCAGCAGCGGCGTTTTTTTCTTGTAGATCATGGAGCTCATGGCCGCACCATCCTTTTATTGGAGTATGGAAAGGGCTGCTGCTTATGGCAGCAGCCCCCCGGAGGAAAAAGATGTACAATCAGTTGAGTTTCATAGCGGATTCCACAGCCTCGGCAGCGGTCATCTGACCGGCCACGACCTTCTGCACGTTGGCAAACAGGTCACCCTTTGCTTCGGCGGTGATGGTGTCCTGAACAGCGCCCACAACGCCGGTAATGTTGGCGTTGCACTCAGCAGCAGACTGCTGAATGGCATTCAGACCGCTGGGAGACGCACCGTTCTTCAGGGCGGTGACCTCGGTGGTAACGAAGGTGCTCAGCGTCTCATCACCGGTGAGCTGGAACACGAATTCCACAGCGGCAGCCTGCTTGGCAGGATCCTCCCAGGCTTTGCGGGTGATGAAATAGCCCATGGAGATACCGCCGATGGCATCGGTAGCAGGACGGTTGCCCTTACCAGGGACACAGCAGACCACATAGTCTTCCAGATTACCGGCATGGTTTTCAGCGAAGTAGCCGCACTTCCAGGAGCCGTCGATCAGGAAGGCCGCTTCGCCTTCGCCGAACAGGGCCACGGTCTCCGCATCGGTTGCGGTCAGGGTGTTGTCGGGGAAGTACCCGGCTTCATACAGAGACTTGATATCTTCCAGAGCGGCGATCCACTTCTGGGATACAGCGTCGTCTACCAGTTTGCCGTTTGCATCCAGCATGGGCACCTCCAGCTGGTTCTCCAGAGAGCCGTTGTTCATAACAGCAAACTCAAACCAGTAGTGGGGAACCTCAAACAGGGAGCAGGCGATGGGGGTATAGCCGCTGTCCTTGATAGTCTGGCAGTCAGGAACTGATCCCAGGTATAATCGGGGCCGGGGACTGCCACGCCGCAGGCATCCAGCACCGCCTTGTTGACAAACATATTCTCCCAGAAGCCGGCGGAGGGCACCGCATAGTGCTTGCCGTCGGCAGCGATTGCCATCATGAAATCCTTCATATTGGAGGCGTAGTCGGGATAAACGGAGCGGATCTCCTCAATGGAAACTACCTTGCCAGCGTCCACAATAGGTTCGCTGTCGGCGTTGGTGAAGAAGAACAGGACATCCGGCTCGGAGCCGGTCTCAAAGTCCGTCAGAACCTTGGCCTTCCACTCCTCGTTAGAGGTGGCGGAGCCGTCGTTGACCTTGTTGCCGGTGGATGCCTCATAGGCAGCCACAGCATTCTCGAAGTTCTTGCGGTTGCCGTCGTCGCCGCCGTAGGAGGTGACAACGTTCAGGGTGACACTCTGAGCGGGGGCCGCAGCCGTGGTTCCTTCGGGTGCTTTTTGCACAGCCTCAGTGGCAGCGGGAGCGGCAGGAGCAGCGCTGCCGCCGCAGGCAGCCATGCCCAGACACATACAGGTGACGAGCAGGAAAGCGATGATCTTTTTCATAGTGTTCTCTCCTTTGAAGAATTATTGTGACATTTCACTCATGTCAGTGTCTATATGATACAAAATATAAACACAATACACAATTGTTTCCGGCAGTCTTCCAGCATTCTCTGAAAGTCCGGGCGTTTTTTGGCGGAGGTGCCCGTAATACCCTCATCCGCGTAAATGTCCACCAATTCCCACCTGTCATGGGATTTAATCAGGCTGTTGTAGTGGGTATTCTGGGCAGCAAAGCTGTTCAGCTGATCCTCTGAATCAGAGCTGACACGGCAGTAGGTCGCGACCCGCAGGACGATTTCCTCCTCCGGCACGGTGGCTGGTATAAAAATCTGCTTTCTCGCCAGGTTGTCCCTTGCCGTTGCCATTACTTCACCCCCTATTAGCAACACACATTACCACACCTTTTTCGGAGTAGCTAGTGCAAATTCGATAATTTTATATAGAAAGAATCAGATCCGCTCCGGTCTTTTTCGCGATCCGGGCGGCGATTCTGCCTGCTTCCTTTTTCGTACAGTGCCCCGCCGCCACCAACTGGCGCAGCGGGATGATCACACCGTAGTAATTCACATTGGCATTCATAGGCTTCTCCTATTCGCAAAGCCGCCCTGCCGTATCATTAAGGTACAGCAGGGCGGCTCCCTTCTGAAACTTGATTGAACGTATGACTGCCTGTATTCCTGGAGGATGAGACCTTCCTGATCTCCCATATGGCGGAGCTGCTCCGTTGAGATCACCCGTATACTCACAGCTTCATCTCCTCCATCTTCATCCCCTGCTCCTGGGCGATCCCCTGCTGGGTCAGCTTGCGATAGCAGTCCACGCAGGGAACCAGCGACAGGCTGCGCCCATTGTCCCAGGCAACGCCGAGCTGGCCCGCATCGTCCACATATCGGACAGTGCCCTTGGCCCTGGATTCTACCGGGGAGTATGGGTCATTCATGCTGTTCTGCACAATCCGTGTGCCGGGTGGGTAATTCTTTCGGATCGACTCCACCTGCTCGCAGCTGGGAAACGGCATATTCATTTGCTTTCTTCCTCCTTCACGGATAATTTCATCAATCGCGTGCGCATACACTCCCCGTCCCCTCCCTGACACAGAAAGCCGTGGCCGGGAAAAGGGCACCCCTCGCACAGCGGGGATGCCGTGCAGACGGGTTTCTCCGCAAACCCGGGAGGGCCGGTATGGTCACGGTATTCCGGGACGGTTCTCATAGGCTTGGAACTCGTTTGATTCGGATTCTTCACTTTTAACCTCCATATTCTCCGGCGCCCCTTTTCAGGCGCGGGTAATAAGCTCTGGAAACGAAAAAAACCGTCCTCCTTGTTACAGGAGAACGGCTGCAAATCAGGGGGCTGGAAGCCAGCGCCCTTTTTGAAAATGAAAAAAGCCGGGATTCTTATGGCTTCACGCCACAAAACCCCGGCTGGTTTCCTAATGATAACTTTTTAAAAACTCTATATAAAATCAGCGCCCTTTTTCAGATTTCCTCCGAAATCAAAAAGGGCGCTGCTATTTTCCCGTCCAAATCTGCCCCGACCGGCGGATGCCCTGGGAAATATCTGTGCGAAGCGGAAAAATATCTATGAAATCCACTAAAATCGTGTTAACATTTTGCCTGTATTTTCAAAACTTTCAATCTTCTAAAAAGCGGATATAAAACGAAATGTACACTATAAACTCAACTTTTCTTAGTTGACATCTATAGTGTACACTTCATATGGTCCGAGTGTCGAGATTCGAACTCGAGGCCTCTTGAACCCCATTCAAGCGCGATACCAAACTTCGCCACACCCGGATATTTTGTTTGCCGCTCTCTTGGCGACTTCGATATGATACCACAGAACTTCGGAAAATGCAAGCATTATTTTTACTTTTTTTCAAATTTTTTATTTTCCACCGAAAAGTGAGAAAACCTCCCACTTTTCTGTGGAAAACGCCACTATTTACCACTTATTCCTGGGGCTTAAAGAAATAGATGCCGGAACCGGACACGCAGATCTTTTCCGGGCGGGCAGCTTGATATGCTTCGGCGGTCAGGTTCATCAGACTTCTGGTGACGCTGACTACGTGAACTTTTACGATCACCTGTTCCCCCGGATGCAGGGGACGATGGTAGCGTATCTCCAACTGTACAGTCGGCGCGGCACCATCCCCTGCTTTTACGCAGTAGACAACATAGCCCATGGCCTGATCCAGAATCGTAGCGCATAATCCGCCGTGGAGCGTTCCGGCCGAATTCCGCATCCAGGGCATGGTCTCACAGGTCATCACGACTTCGTCCCGCGCATGGTCATACTCCACAAACTGAAAATTCAACATCTCCGCGATGGAGCCTGGGGAGCCTGCGTTGACCTCTTCAATACGGCGGCGGACCTGCTCACCTAAATCAATCATATCACTCACCGCGTTCGCTGCTGACCACCTTGCCGATGTTCCACAGGTGGGCCACCGTCCGCTCCGCTTCCTTCTTCTCTTCCTCGTTATTGTACTCCACGTAAATCGTATGGGCGCTGCAGTCGCAGCACTCCACCTGAACACTCCAACCGCCCTCGTGCATGATCATGCCCGCGCCGCGGCAGATGGGGCAGTCCTCCAACAGGATCATTTCTTCCATTTTCCTATCTCCTTATCTGAAAATCGTTTCGTTTGTGTCAAATATTTCCTCCCGGAAGCAGCGAACATAATCCGGCGCCAGCTCCGGCAGATACTTTGTGATGGCAGCGCTCAGCTGCATGGGATTCAGGGACGGATTCTGGCAGCTGTGCAGGGCAGTGATCTCCACTTCCCTGTTCCCCAGTCTGTTTACTGTCAGCCTGCGGAGCATGGGAATGATATCCTGATGGGTCACGCCGTTTTTTCCCTTTTTTTCCACGACCAGTTCCGGCCGGGAAAACAGGCTTTGGATCCGCGCCACGGCATCGTCCGGCAGCGGATTGTCGTATTCCAGAACCAGGCGGCTTTGCAGCAGGGCAAGATTTTTGATCTTCTGCCCCTGCTCGTAGACTTCCCGGATAGAAACACCGTCGATCAGCGCGGCGTTCAGCTTTTCCCGGATTTCCTCACAGGCGTGGGGGCTTTCCAGTTCAAAGTCCAGCAGCTCGCATTTGCTCTCCACGCCAAGGCTCAGGGGCAGGGCGATGGACACCGATGGTCTGGGATTGAAGCCCTGGGTGTGGGTCAGGGGCAGGCTAGACCGCTTAAAAGCCCGCTGAAACACCCGCATCAGATCAAGATGAGAAATATAGCGGGCATTTCCCGTCTTTTCAAACAGCGCTCTAGGCATCGCAGGCCACCTCCTTGAGCAAACAGTTGGCACCGCACCCGGCACAGCCGTGGCGGCAGTCAGGAGTCACCTGTCCTTCGTAGGCCCGATGGCGTTCCCGTTTCAGGAAGCGCTTGGTCACGCCAACATCGATGGTATCCCAAGGCAGGATCTCATCCTCACCATAGCCACGGGTGGTATAGAAATCCTCCTCAATTCTGCATTGGCGGAAGGCGTCGTACCACTTGGCGTAGTTGAAGTATTCATCCCAGCCGTCCAGTCTTGCGCCGTTCTTCACAGCCGTTTCAATGACAGGTCCCAGCCGCCGGTCGCCCCGGGCGAATACCGCTTCCAATCTGCTCAGGTCCGGGCTGTGATAGTCGTAGACGATGGATTTGGAATAGAAATGGGATTTTAACAGCTTACAGCGGCGCAGATATTCCTGAGGCGTGATCTGCTTCTCCCACTGGAAGGGCGTATGGGGCTTGGGCACGAAATAGGCCGTGGCCACGTGGACACGAAGGCCCCGCTTTTTGTTTACCGCGTTTTCCTTCCAGGCCTGAATGACCTTATAGACCAGCTCCGCGATGCCCAGAACGTCCTCGTCAGTCTCGGTGGGCAGACCCAGCATAAAGTAGAGCTTGACGTTGTTCCAGCCGCCGGAGAAAGCCTGGGAGCAGGTGTTGAGGATCTCCTCCTCCGTCAGATTCTTGTTGATCACGTCCCGCAGACGCTGGGTACCTGCCTCCGGGGCGAAGGTCAGGCCGCTTTTGCGGACGGTTTGCAGCTTTTCCATCAGCTCCCGGGAGAAATTATCGGCCCGCAGAGACGGGACGGACAGATTCACCTTGTTTTCCGCGCAGTATGGGATCAGCTCGTCCGTCAGCTCTTTCAGGCCCCGATAGTCCGAGGTGGAAAGGCTGGATACTGTGATCTCATTGTTGCCGGAGTGCTCCAGGGTTTCCACCGCCTGACGGTAGAGCACCTCCGGGCTTTTTTTGCGGACGGGACGGCAGGAAAAGCCCGCCTGGCAGAACCGGCAGCCCCGGATGCAGCCCCGGAAGGCTTCCAGATTGGCCCGGTCGTGGACGATCTCCGTGGAAGGAACGATCATTTCTGTGGGGAAATAAGCGTTATCCAAATCCTCAACGATACGCTTTGTGACGGTCTCCGGCGCACCATTCTGCGGGACAATGGCTTTCAGCGTACCATCCTCGTTGTATTCATGGCGGTAAAAGCTGGGAACGTACACGCCGGGAATCTTTGACACTTCTTTTAGGAAGGTCTCCTTATCCCAGCCCTCTGCTTTAGCCCGGTCGTACAGGGACACGATCTCCACGGTGCTGTCCTCCCCTTCTCCCAAGGAAAAGAAGTCGATAAACTCTGCCAGCGGCTCCGGGTTGAAGGCGCAGACACCGCCCGCAAAGACGATGTTCTTTAATCCTTTGCGGTCTTTGGCGTGGAGAGGGACACCGGCTAAGTCCAGCATATTGAGAATATTGGAATAGGCCATCTCATAGCCGATGGTAAAGGCAATCATGTCAAAATCCCGGACGCTGTCCTGGCTTTCCAGCGCCCACAGGGGCAGGCTGTGTCTGCGCATTTCCGCTTCCATATCCCCCCAGGGGGCAAAGACCCGTTCACACCAAATTCCGTCCATCTGATTCATCACACCGTACAGGATGCGCATTCCCAGATTGGACATGCCGATCTCATAGGTATCCGGAAAGCAGAACGCCACCCGGACGCGGACATCGGACAGGTTTTTCTTTACCTCTCCCCATTCGCCGCCGGTGTAGCGAGCCGGCTTCTGCACAGCCGTTAAAATCCGCTGTTTCAATTCGGTCATAGCATTACCTCTTTGTATATGGTAGGCTCATTGTACAGCGAATCGGCCCGATTTGCAAGGTATTTTTGAAAGCAGCAGTCTGGAAAGAACCGGTATGCACATCAGTACAGGAAATACGGTGTCCCTCCGGCGGACCGCCAGCGTCAGCGACAGGGAAAGAATACCGAAGAGTATCACCCACTCAATTCTGTGAAGTACCCGGTCAGCCTGCCGGGGACACAGCCGCCGCAGCATACAATACAGCATTCTGCCGCCGTCCATAGGATGCACCGGAATCAGATTGAACATCCCCTGCACCAAGCCGCAAAGAGCAAGCTGCGGAAACCAGCGGCACAGAGACAGCAGCAAAAGACTTGCCGTCGGGCCGGCTGCGGCGCAGAAAAACTCTGCCCGGTTTTCCAGCGGTCCTGTATGGATCCGTGCGCCGAGGAAGTCAATGGAGACAGAACTGACCCGGCCTCCGGCGGCGTGAATCGCTATGAGATGGCCCGCTTCGTGAAAGACAGCGGCCATAATCGCGGCCAGCAGCCAGTCCAGCGGAAGCAGGAGCACCAGCGCGGCAGCCATCAGATAGGCGGAAGGCTGGACACGGATCATCCGGTGATCACCTGCCGGCAGAAGGTCTGCAAAGCGTCGGTGAAGGGCATTCCGGCTTCTAGCTGGGCAAGCATATTGTCAAGAGACGTCATTGTGACGGCAGCATCTCCGGGAAACAGGATTTTTAACAGGAAGGTCCGCTGATCCTTAAGGACGGTGTTGAGAAGGAGCACAGCCAGCAGGCACAGGGAGAAAATCAGCAATGGATGATGTCGTTTTCCTGGTTTTTTTGCCGTTGATACCGTCTGGTACTCAATTCTGTAGCCCATATGACCACCTCGGAACAGTGTATTCCAAAATTGGAGTGGTATGCGCTATTGTTCATTTCTTTTAGCGGTATTGATGGAAGCAATCAGGATGCGTCGCATGGTTCCGCATTGGGTATACGCTTCCGCCGCAGCTTCCCTGCTCAGAATATCCGCTTTCACAAACAATTCCAGCCAATATTCTGTCTCATAGCATTCCTTCAAAGCGATTTGCAGTTTTGCAATGAAATCAGGCTTTCCATGGGCATAATTCGCTTCACGGACATTTGCGCCAATGGATGTTGCGCTGCGCTCCAACTGATTCACAAGGGAATAATGCCCTTTGATGGTTTCGGTCAGCTTGATGATTCTGACTGCAAAGTCAGTGGAAAGGTCACGAAGTTTCGATTCAGACATAAAAACACCGCCTCTCTTACGTCGAGTATACCGTAAGAAAGACGGATTGTGAAGTGAAATATCCTTCGGATGTGAAATAATTCCCTAGGAATTTTGAAATTTGACGCTTGCGCGTCAAGTGAAATGAAATAAATCCCCTCACGCGCCGCAGCGCATTTCACATGGCGCAAGCCATATTTCACGCCCGGAGGGCATTTCACAAATCCCAAAAGGGATTTATTTCGTTGAAAAAAGCACGCCGAAGCGTGCTTTTTTCTGGTGGACCCGAGGAGATTCGAACTCCCGACCCCTACAATGCGAATGTAATGCGCTCCCAGCTGCGCTACGGGCCCGTGACTACCTGAGTATTATAGCGTCGGCATCACCGATTGTCAAGTTTTTTCTTCCCTTTTTCCGAAGAATGTGATATGCTGTTGGGCGAGACTTTGAGATAAGGAGCTTTTGAATGCTGACCATCAATGAAATTCTGGCTCAGGAGCTGGGTCAGAAGCAGGAATATGTAGACAATGTGGTGCGGCTCATCGACGAGGGCAACACCATTCCCTTCATCGCCCGCTACCGTAAGGAACTGCACGGGGCCATGGACGACACCACTCTGCGGAATCTGGAAACCCGTCTGACTTACCTGCGGAATTTGCAGGACCGCCGGGACGAGGTGAAGAAGTCCATCGAAAATCAGGGCAAGCTCACCGAGGAATTGTCCGCCGCCATCGACGCCGCTTCCACCATGACAGAGGTGGAAGACCTGTACCGGCCCTATAAGCAGAAGCGCCGCACCCGCGGTTCCATTGCCCGGGAAAAGGGGCTGGAGCCTTTGGCGGAAGCTATCTTCGCCCAGGACGGTTCTGACCCTGCCGAGCTGGCAAAGAGCTATATTGACCCTGAGAAGGGCGTGAATACCGTGGAGGAAGCCTTGCAGGGCGCGAGCGACATCATTGCCGAGAACCTCTCCGATGATGCCGACATCCGCAAGTCCCTCCGGGAACTGGTCATGCGCCGGGGCGTATTCACCTGCAAGTCCGCCGATGATGCGGAGGAGGACGGCGTATACAAATTGTATTACGATTTCTCCCAGCCCATCCCCCGGATGCTGGATCATCAGATCCTCGCCATCAACCGGGGCGAGAAGGAAGATATTCTGAAACCCAATGTGGCTCTTGTGGGCAATGAAGGCGCGGCGCTGGTATGCCGTGCGGCGCTGAAGCCCACCATGAACGTGTCCGCCTTTGTCCGGGCGGCGGCAGAGGATGCCTATGAGCGGCTGATCTTCCCCTCCATCCAGCGGGAGGTCCGAAACGAGCTGTCCGACCGGGCCTACGCCGGGGCTATCCACAACTTCGCCCTGAACCTGAAACCTCTGCTGATGCAGCCCCCGGTGAAGGGCTTCGTGACCATGGGCCTTGACCCCGGCTACCGCAACGGCTGCAAGGTTGCCGTGGTGGATGCCACCGGCAAGGTGCTGGACACGGCTGTGGTCTACCCCACCTTCAGCGAGCGAAAAAAGCAGGAGGCCATCGCCATCCTCTCCGGCCTGATGCGCAAACACCACGTGCAGCACATCGCCATCGGCAACGGCACCGCTTCCCGGGAAACGGAAGCCATGACCGTAGAGCTGCTGCGCTCCTTCCCCGAAGCCAGCTATATGATCGTCAACGAGGCGGGAGCCTCCGTGTACTCCGCCTCTCCCCTGGCCGCCGAGGAATTCCCGGACTATGACGTGAACCTTCGCTCCGCCGTGTCTATCGCCCGGCGGCTGCAGGATCCTCTGGCGGAGCTGGTGAAGATCGACCCCAAGGCCATCGGCGTGGGCCAGTACCAGCACGACTGCCCCCAGAAGGAGCTGGACGCGGCTCTGGGCGCGGTGGTGGAGGACTGTGTCAACGCCGTGGGCGTGGACGTGAACACCGCTTCCAGGAGTCTGCTACAGCAGGTCTCCGGCCTGACGGCCACCACTGCGAAAAATATCGTTGCTTACCGGGAAGAAAACGGTCCTTTCACCAGCCGTACCCAGCTGAAAAAGGTGCCCAAGCTTGGCCCCAAGGCCTTTGAGCAGTGCGCAGGCTTTCTGCGGGTGTCCGAGAGCAAGGAGATGCTGGACAACACCGGCGTGCACCCGGAGTCCTACGCCGCAGCAAGTGCCCTTCTCAAACTGCTGGGCTGCAAAAAGGGCGATGATCTGTCCAATCTGACCCGAAAGCTGGAAGATTACGGTCTGAGCAAAGCGGCGGCGGAGTGCGCCGTGGGCGAACCGACTCTGCTGGACATTGCCAAGGAGCTGAGCAAGCCCGGACGGGATCCCCGGGACGAGCTGCCCGCCCCCATCCTGCGCAAGGACGTAATGGAAATGAAGGACTTAAAGCCCGGCATGGAGCTGACCGGCACCGTCCGCAACGTCATCGATTTTGGCGTCTTCGTGGACATCGGCGTCCATCAGGATGGTCTGGTGCACATTTCTGAGGTGTGCAACCGCCGCCTGCGCCACCCCAGCGAAATGGTCAAGGTTGGCGACGTGGTAAAGGTCGTGGTGCTGAACGTAGACGAAAAGCGGCACAGGATCAGCCTGTCCATGAAACAGGCAAAACAGTGATTTACGGCGGTGCGTCAAACTGACGCACCGCTTTTTAGTTGAAAGTGGAAAATGGAAAGTTGAAAGTTAAGAAGTTCCTGCGGAGCATATTGAAATCATCCCGAAGGGATACCATCATTTTCAACTTTCCACTTTCAACTTTCAATTCTGCATTGCGGCAGTTTACATAACCGAAAAAATGTTAGGAAATTGTAACGTTTTTCGGAATACTTGACTTTATTCACCACATAATGTATAATTGCTGGAGATTCTCTCGAAATGGAGCAATTTTTATGAAGAAAGCCACCAGATTTCTGGTATCGCTGATGCTGGGCCTGCTGATCCTGGCCAGCATTTTCTGGTACCTGTTCATTTATGACCGGGCTTTTACCCGGGATACTCTGCTGGGCCAGGCCCGGTTCCAGTCCCTCCATGGCAATTCCCGGCTGGCCTCCTGGTTCTATGACGCCGCCTACAATTTCTCCGGTCACGACGAAAACGTGGCCATCGAGCTGGCGAACCAGTACAAAAAGGTTGGTAACTACACCAAGGCAGAGCTGACCCTCACCACCTCCATCCACGACCAGCCCACGGTGGAACTGTACACCGCCCTGAGCAAGGTTTACGTGGAGCAGGATAAGCTGCTGGACGCGGTGCAGCTGCTGGGTAATATCTCCGACCCCACCATTGCTCAGGAAATTGCGGCTCTGCGGCCTGCCGCTCCTGAAGCCGATCAGGAGCCAGGCTTTTTCAGCCAGTATATCGACGTACATCTGATCTCTGACGCCGACACCGTGTACTACACCACCGACGGCTTCTACCCTTCTGTGGAAGGTCAGGTGTATGAGGATGGGATCTCCCTTCCCGCCGGCGAGACCAAGGTCTGCGCCATTGCGGTGAACAAGGACGGACTGGTCAGCCAGGTGACGACTCTCGACTACACCGTCACCGGCGTCATCGAAAGGGTGGAGTTTACCGATGCCGCCATGGAAGCTGCCATGCGGGAGCTGATCCACGTCAGTAGCACCAGCACCGTGTACACCGACGCCCTGTGGGGCATTACGGAGTTCACCGCGCCGGAGGGCGTGGAGGATTTCTCCGACCTGCAATACCTGCCCAACCTGACCACCCTGACCATCCGGGAGCAGAATATCCCCACGCTGGAAAGCCTGTCTTCCCTGTCCAAGCTGGTGGTGCTGGATCTGACCGGCTGCACCTTCCCGGTGGATGAGCTGAGCGTTCTGGTAACCATGCCCTCCCTGTCCAGCCTGACCCTGGCAGAGTGCTCCCTGAGTACCATCGCGGGTCTGGAAAACGCGGTGAATCTGACCTATCTCGACCTGCACGACAATACCCTGCGGAATCTGGACGTGCTGGCCACCATGCCCGCTTTGGCGGAGCTGGACTTGCAGCACAACGCTGTTACCGATCTTTCTAAGCTCAACGGGCTGGACAAATTGGTGAAGCTGAACATCGGCTTCAACGCGGTGACCTCTCTGGCACCTCTGAGCAGCTGCACGAAGCTCACATGGCTGAATGCCGACAACAACCAGATCTCCTCGCTTCAGAGTGTAGACAAGCTGGTATCGCTGACGGATCTTTCCGTGAACAACAACAATATCACCGATGTGTCCCAGCTTGCCGGCCTGACCGAGCTGCAAAACCTGGGGATCGCCAGCAACAGTATTTCGGACATCACCATGCTGAAAAATCTTACCAAGCTGCTAAGCTTTGACTTCTCCGGCAACCAGATCGCGGAGCTGCCCGACTGGCCCGATGGCTGCGCCCTGACCACCATCGACGGCTCCTACAATGCTCTTACCAGCATCGACACGCTGAAGAATATGCAGAATCTGACCCATGTCTACATGGACTATAACCTGCTCACCAACATCGATGCCCTGCAGGACTGCTACTGTCTGGTGCAGGTCAACGTGTTCGGCAACGTGATCCCCGATGTGTCCGCGCTGAGAAGCCGGGACATCATCGTCAATTACGACCCCACGGCAGCTTAAGAATACGCGAAAACGGCGGTTCCAATGAACCGCCGTTTCTTTTTGTGTCTGTATAATGCAAATCAGTGGTTGAAACCCTGCAAATGGTAGGTAAACGGGCGAATTTGTCATCCTGAGCGAAGCGGCTTGCCGCGTAGTCGAAGGATCTTTCCCATCCCAGCAAGAGAAATGGATAGATCCTTCGACTCACTTCGTTCGCTCAGGATGACATACGTTTCTGTTATCAGAGGTCTATCCCTATTTCAAACTTTAATTCGCATCTGTGAGCAGCTTGAGAGCAAGCCGCCCTACTGTATATTAGTTATTGTCCAGAATCAGCTTCAATGCTGCTTCGATGGTCTGGGTTCGGATCTCCTCCCGGCTGCCGGAGAAATGGCAGGCAATGACCTCCGATGTGCGGTTATCCTCGTAGCCGATGAAGACCGTGCCTACGGGGTTACCGAATTCATCCCCGCCGGGGCCTGCCAAGCCTGTAACGGATACCGACGCGTCCGCTTGCAGGAGCTTTCGGACGCCGGAGACCATATACCCGGCCGTCTGTTGGGATACCGCTCCATATTGATTCAATATTTCGGCCGGAACCTCCAAAATATTCTCCTTGACCCAGTTGGTGTAGCAGATAACGCCGCCCTTGTAGACCTCAGAGCTGCCGGGAACTGCCGTCAGCGCCGCGCCGATGCCGCCGCCGGTGAGACTTTCCGCGGTGACCAGGGTCTTCCCTTTCAGCCTTTCCAGAACCTCACAGCACAGGCTCGTCATCATAGTAATTCACCTTGATCTTCTCGATATTCTCCAGCGCCCGGGTGATGAGCGCCTCCCGGTCCAGCTTTTCCTCCGCGTGGAGCACCTGCCCAAGAGTGGGCTTGGTCTTAGGATGCTTGGGGGTGAACACGGTGCAGCAGTCCTCATAGGGCAGAATCGAAGTTTCCATGGTGCCGATCTTCCGGGCGATGGTGATGATCTCCTCCTTGTCCATGCCGACAAGGGGCATAAAGATGGGAATGTCCACCACAGCCCCGGTGACGGTCATGGCTTCCATGGTCTGGGACGCCACCTGACCAAGGTTTTCCCCGGTGATCAGCGCGCCGCAGCCGTCATTCTTCGCGATGCGCTGGGAGATCTCCATCATGAACCGGCGCATAATTAAGGTAAAGAATTCCTCCGGGCAGTTGTCCCGGATAGCCTCCTGAATTTCTGTAAAGGAGACAACATTCACCGTCATTTTTCCCGAATACTTTGTCACCAGCCGGGCCAGCTCCACCACCTTGTCCTTGGCAAGCTGGGAGGTGTAGGGATAGGAGAAGAAGTGCACCGCTTCGATTTCCACGCCCCGCTTGGCGATCATATAGGCGGCCACGGGAGAGTCGATGCCGCCGGAGAGCAGAACCATGGCTCTGCCGCCCACGCCGGTGGGCAGACCGCCAGCGCCGGGCTGGGCCGGGCCGTGGACATAGGCCGCAAAGTCCCGAACCTCCACGTACACGGTGTACTCGGGGTGGTGCACATCCACCTCCACACCGGGATGGGCCTCCGCCAAACGCCCGCCGATCTCCTGAGACAGCTGAATGGAGGTCATGGGGAACCGCTTGTCAGAGCGCTTGGACTCCACCTTGAAGGACCGTGCGCAGTCCAGATCGTCCCCCAGATAGTTTTCGATGGCTTCAAAAATGGCATCCACGTCCTTCTCGCAGGGACGGCACCGGCACAGGCTGACCACGCCGAAAATGGAGCGGCAGGCCTCCCAGGCCCCGTCCACGTCTGCCATTTCGTCCATCGGCTCAATGTAGACCGTGGACTGCATGATATATACGTCAAAATTGCCGTAGCGCTTCATCCTCCGGCGGACATTCTGCCGCAGACGGGCTTCAAACTGGCGCTTGTTGGCACCCTTCAGGACGATCTCGCCCAACTTTAATAAGAAGATCTCTTTCATTTCATTACCTCGTTTTTTTAGTGTGGAGTGAGCAGTGTGAAGTGTGGAGTGAAAGAACAACTTCTCACTCCTAACTTCAAACTCCTCACTATTCTAGCGGTTTCCCAAGTTGACCGCCCGGTACTGGATGGCCTCGGCGATGTGCTGGGGGTGGATTTCTTCGCTGCCGTCCAGATCGGCTACCGTGCGGGCTACCCGGAGGATGCGGTCGTAGCTTCTGGCGGTGAGACCCATGACCTCGAAGGCGTTCTTCATCAGGGCCGCGCTTTCTTCGCTGAGATCGCAGTAACGGCGCATTTCCGCCGGGCCCATCCGGGCGTTGCACAGGCCGCGATGGTTCTGGATCTGCCGTGCCTTATCCACCCGCTGCTTGATTGCGCAGGAGGGTTCGGCTTCGGCTCTGGCCCGGAGTTCCTCAAAGTGCACCGCCGGGACCTCCACCACAATATCAATTCGGTCCAGCATGGGGCCGGAAATGC
Organism: Eubacteriales bacterium; assembly: GCA_030539285.1. Taxonomy (GTDB): domain Bacteria; phylum Bacillota; class Clostridia; order Oscillospirales; family Oscillospiraceae; genus Faecousia. The sequence continues at coordinate 13,226 of JAUNSH010000022.1, read as the reverse complement.
GGCTGCGGTAGCTTTCCACTTCCCGCTGGGAACAACGGCACCGGCCGGAGGGGTCGCCGTACCAGCCGCATTTGCAGGGGTTCATGGCACACACCAGCATGAATTCCGCGGGGTAAGTCACCGCCCCGGAGACCCGGGAGATGGTCACTTTTCCGTCTTCCAGGGGCTGGCGCATCAGGTCCAGGGTGTCCTTTCGGAATTCCGGCATTTCATCTAAAAACAGCACGCCCTTGTGAGCCATGGAAATTTCGCCGGGCCGGGGATTGGTGCCGCCGCCGGCAAGGCCCGCATTGGAGATGGTATGGTGGGGCGAACGGAAGGGCCGTCTTGTAAGCAAAGGCTGCTTCGCTGTGAGCAGGCCCATGACGGAGTAGATCTGGCTGACCTCCAAAGCCTCTTCCCAGGTCATGTCCGGCAGGATGGAGGGCAGGCGCTTGCTGAGCATACTTTTTCCCGAGCCGGGAGGGCCGATGAGCAGTACATTGTGGCTTCCCGCGGCGGCAACCTCCAAAGCCCGCTTCACGTTCTCCTGACCAAGCACATCCTTAAAATCCAGCTCCGGGGCGGAATTTCCCTCCGGCATCCACGGGGGCTGCTCCGTGAATTCCGTCTCCCCGTTCAGGCCGTCGGCAAGCTGGCGGATGGTGGACACCGGGATGATTGCAGGCCCACGGGCCAAAGTAGCTTCCGCCGCGTTTTCCGCCGGGACAAACAGGGTCCCGATCCCCTCCCGCTTGGCTGCCAGCGCCATGGGCAGCACACCGGACACGGGGCGGATCTGTCCGTCCAGACTGACCTCCCCAAGAAAGGCGCAGTCTGACCTCGGGCGGCGGATACTTCCCACGGCGCAGAGAATTCCCAATAAAATCGGCAGGTCATAGTGGGTACCCGTCTTTTTCAGACCCGCCGGGGCCAGGTTCACGGTGATGCGGCTGGCGGGAAATCCAAGCCCGCTGCTTTTGGCAGCGGCACGGACCCGCTCCCGGGCCTCCTTCACCGCCGCGTCCGGCAGACCCACGATGTCAAAGCCCGGCAGGCCGTTGGAAATGTAGCACTCCGCCGTGACCAGACTGCCCTGAATCCCGGAGATACCAAGTGTTTTTACGCTGCAAATCATAGCATTTCCCCTTTTCGTACCTCATTATAATGGGATACGCCAAGGATTGCAAGCATTATCTGCCCTGGGCCGTTTTTCTCAACGTTATGCCTTCTTTCGCTCCTTAATATTTCGCCCTTTCGGAATTTTACACGAAAATTTCAAAACGGGGTCGTTTCATGACTTTACAAATCGCCAAAAAAGTGGTATGATAGGACCGACAAAAATTGAATACTTTAGGAGGTATTTCATTTTGGCTAGAAAATTCAAGACCATGGACGGCAACACCGCTGCCGCCCACGTCAGCTACGCGTTTACCGAAGTAGCTGGCATCTACCCCATTACCCCTTCCAGCCCCATGGCTGACAACGTGGACCAGTGGTCCGCTGCCGGCCGTAAGAACATCTTCGGCGATACCGTCAAGGTCGTCGAGATGCAGTCCGAGGCTGGTGCCGCCGGTACTGTTCACGGCTCTCTGGCCGCCGGTGCCCTGACCACCACCTACACCGCTTCTCAGGGCCTGCTGCTGATGATCCCCAACATGTACAAGATCGCCGGCGAGCTGCTCCCCGCAGTGTTCCACGTATCCGCCCGTACCGTCGCCGCTCAGTCCCTGAACATCTTCGGTGACCACTCCGACGTGTACGCCTGCCGTCAGACCGGCTTCGCCATGCTGTGCGAGACCAACGTGCAGGAAGTCATGGATCTGGGCGCCGTCGCCCACCTGGCCGCCATCGAGGGCCGCGTTCCCTTCATCAACTTCTTCGATGGCTTCCGTACCTCTCACGAGATCCAGAAGATCGCTATCTGGGACTACGAGGATCTGAAGGAAATGGTCAACATGGATGCCATTGAGGCCTTCCGGAACCACTCCCTGAACCCCGAGCGTCCCGCCATGCGCGGCTCTCACGAGAACGACGATATCTTCTTCCAGCACCGTGAGGCCTGCAACAAGTACTACGACGCCCTGCCCGCAGTGGTCGAGAAGTACATGGACAAGGTCAATGAGAAGCTGGGCACCAATTACCAGCTGTTCAACTACTACGGCGCTCCCGATGCCGACCGTGTCATCGTGGCCATGGGCTCCATCAACGATGTGGCCGAGGAAGTCATCGACTACCTGAACGCCCACGGCGAGAAGGTCGGTCTGGTCAAGGTTCGCCTGTTCCGTCCCTTCTGCCCCGACAAGCTGCTGGCTGCCATCCCCACCACCGCCAAGAAGATCGCCGTTCTGGACCGCACCAAGGAGCCTGGCTCCCAGGGTGAGCCTCTGTACCAGGATGTGGTCATGGCTCTGGCCAAGGCCGGCCGCAGCGATGTGACCGTTATCGGCGGCCGTTACGGCTTGGGCTCCAAGGACACCCATCCCGCTTCCGTCTTTGCCGTCTACGAAGAGCTGGCGAAGGAAGCGCCCAAGCACGAGTTCACCATCGGCATCGTTGACGATGTGACCCACCTGTCTCTGGATGAGAAGGTCTCCCCCAACACCGCCGCAGAAGGCACCATCGAGTGCAAATTCTGGGGCCTGGGCGGCGACGGCACCGTCGGCGCCAACAAGAACTCCATCAAGATCATCGGCGACCACACCGACAAATACGTGCAGGCTTACTTCCAGTACGACTCCAAGAAGACCGGCGGTGTCACCGTGTCTCACCTGCGCTTCGGCGACAACGCCATCAAGTCTCCCTACTACATCAACAAGGCTGACTTCGTGGCCTGCCACAACCCCTCCTACATCACCAAGGGCTTCAAGATCGTCCAGGACGTCAAGCCCGGCGGCGTGTTCCTGATCAACTGCCAGTGGAACATGGAGGAGCTGGAGCATCATCTGGATGCCGCTTCCAAGCGCTACATCGCCAACAACAATATCCAGCTGTACACCATCAACGCCATCGATCTGGCCATCAAGGTCGGCATGGGCAAGCGCACCAACACCATCCTGCAGTCCGCTTTCTTCTCTCTGGCTAAGGTCATGCCCGCTGAGGATGCCATCAAGTACATGAAGGACGCCGCTGAGCACTCCTACCTGAAGAAGGGCCGTGACGTCGTTGAGAAGAACTGGAACGCCATCGATGCCGGTGCTACCGCCTACGTGAAGATCGACGTGCCCGCTTCCTGGGCTGCCGCTGAGGACACCAAGGCCGATGTCGTGCTCGAGGGCCGCGAGGACACCGTCAAGGTCGTCAAGACCATCCTGAACCCCATCGGCAAGATGGACGGCTACAGCCTGCCTGTTTCCGCCTTCGAGGATCTGGCCGACGGTCAGTTCCCCCTGGGTGCTTCCGCTTACGAGAAGCGCGGCGTTGCCGTTACCGTTCCTCACTGGGACGAGACCAAGTGCATCCAGTGCAACAACTGTGCCTATGTCTGCCCCCATGCCACCATCCGTCCCTATGCTCTGACCGCTGAAGAGGCCGCTGCCGCTCCCGCCGCTGCACGTCTGGTGGATGTGAAGGCCGGCAAGGGCAAGGGCGTCTACAAGTACACCATGGCCGTGTCTCCTCTGGACTGCATGGGCTGCGGCGTCTGTGTCGGCGTGTGCCCCACCAAGGCTATCTCCATGGTTCCCCAGGAATCCGAGCTGGCTCAGCAGGATGTCTTCAACTACATGGTTTCCAAGGTCTCCGAGAAGAAGGATATGCAGGATAACACCGTCAAGGGCTCTCAGTTTAAGAAGCCTCTGCTGGAGTTCTCCGGCTCCTGCGCCGGCTGTGCCGAGACCAGCTACGCCCGCCTGGTGACCCAGCTGTTCGGCGACCGGATGTACATCTCCAACGCCACCGGCTGTTCTTCCATCTGGGGCGGCCCCGCTGCTACCTCTCCCTACACCGTGAACGCCGAAGGCCGTGGCCCCGCCTGGTCCAACTCCCTGTTCGAGGACAACGCCGAGCATGGCCTGGGCATGTACACCGCTCAGTCCGTCATCCGGGAATCCCTGGCCAATAAGGTCAAGGCTGTCATGGCCAACACCGAGTGCGAAGAGCGCAAGGCTGCCTGCCAGGCCTGGCTGGACACCTACAACGACGGCGAGGCCAACAAGGCTGCCACCAAGGCCCTGATCGCCAACCTGGAAGCCAACGTTTGCTGCGACACCGTCAAGGACATCCTGTCCAAGAAGGAATACCTGTCCAAGAAGTCCATCTGGATCTTCGGCGGCGACGGCTGGGCATACGACATCGGCTTCGGCGGCGTTGACCATGTGCTGGCTTCCAACAAGGATGTCAACATCTTCGTCTTCGATACCGAGGTTTACTCCAACACCGGCGGACAGGCCTCCAAGGCTTCCAACATCGGCCAGGTTGCTCAGTTCGCTGCTGCCGGTAAGGAGACCAAGAAGAAGTCCCTGTCCGAGATCGCTATGAGCTACGGCTATGTCTACGTCGCCCAGGTCGCCATGGGCGCCAACCCCGCTCAGACCCTGAAGGCCATCACCGAGGCTGAGGCTTACAACGGTCCCTCTCTGATCATTGGCTACGCTCCCTGTGAGATGCACTCCATCAAGGGCGGCATGACCAACTGCCAGGCTGAGATGAAGAAGGCTGTCGAGTGCGGCTACTGGAACCTGTTCCGCTTCGATCCTTCCAAGGAGACCGGCAAGTTCCAGCTGGACAGCAAGGCTCCTAAGGACGGCTATCAGGAGTTCCTGATGAACGAGGCTCGTTACAGCCGTCTGACCCGCGAGTTCCCCGAGCGCGCTACCGACCTGTTCGCTAAGAACGAGGCCGCTGCCAAGGAGCGTTGGGAGCACCTGAACAAGCTGGTCGAGATGTACAAGGACTAATTCCCTGTATCTCTCTCCCCTAACCTAATATTCGCCCCCGGGAGACCGGGGGCGAATTTCTTAAAAGGAGGATGAACCATGCTGTGCACCATCATCGATATTCGGGGCGACTACGCATACGTCAAATACCACGACACCGGCGTTGTCTCCGAGGTGGCCATTGCCCTGCTGCCCTTCGGCGTGGACGTGGGCGATGTGCTGAAATTCGAAAATTACGAGTTTACACAGGTATAAAAGAATCCGCTGACATTTCGTCAGCGGATTTCTGCGTGTTAAAAAAGCAATTCGTAGGGGGCGATGCCCACATCGCCCCTTTCGTAGGTGTTCCGAATTCGCCGAAGATTGGAGAAATCATCGTACGCTTTTACCGCGGGCCGATGTGGGCATCGGCCCCTACGGTACAGATATCGCGGGTTTTTCCGCAGTCTGCTTATTTATTCTTCTGATTCTGCATTTGCAGGAACTTTTCCTTCATTTTCTGCAATCTCTGGCGCTCCTTGCGCTGCTTCGTGCGGCTATAGCGGGATTCCAGCTCCGGGGGCTGGTTTTGCAGCTTTTCCGCGGGGATACCCCGCTCTGCCAGACGCTTGTCCGTAAATTCCCGCAGCAGGGCGTAGATCACCGAGGTCAGGGGGATCATCAGCAGCATACCGCCCACGCCCATCAGGTCGCCGCCCACCGTGACGGCAACCAGCACCCACATGCCGGGCAGGCCAATGGAGGTGCCCACCACTCTGGGGTAGATCAGGTTGTTTTCCAGCTGCTGGATGATAAGGAACATGATGACGAAGGTCAGAGCCTGGATGGGGTTGTTCACCAAAATGAAGAAGGCACCCAGAATGCAGCCAACGAAGGCACCCACCACGGGGATCAGGGCCGTCACCGCAATGACCACGCTGACCAGGGAAATATAGGGCATTTTGAAGATGGCCATGGCCACGGCAAACAGGCAGCCCAAAATGCAGGCTTCCAGACACTGGCCGGAAATGAAGTTGGAGAAGGTGGAGTTGGTCAGCCGCAGCACCCGGATGACCTCGTCGGCGTGCTTTTCAGAAACAAGGGAATAGAGCAGCCTCCTTCCCTGCCGGGCCAGAATTTCCTTCCGGGACAGGCAGTAGATGGCAAAGGCAACGCTGACAACGCCATTGATGATGGCCCCGGTGACGCTGCCGATGACGCTGACCGCGCCGCCCATAACGGTGCTCATCTGGTTGCTCAAAAAGCCCAGTGTCTCCGTAAAAATGCCAGACCAGTCAAGGCTTTCCAGCTTCAGAGTCTCCTGTATCCACGAACGCATTTCCGGGTGATCCTGCATCAGCACCATCAGCTTCGCCGCCAGTCCCTCAATGAACACAGGTATTGTTTGGGACAGTGAGGCCACAGTCAGACGAATCTGGGGGATCAGAAGCTCGAAGACGAACATGATGACCAGAACCAGGCACAGGATCGTCAGTACGATGGACAGGACCCTGCGGAATCCGGCTTTCCGGATGTCCGCCAGCTGCCGCTCAATGGCCCGCATGGGCACGTTGAACACAAAGGCAATGCCGGCGCCTATCACAAAGGGCGAGAACAGATTCCAAACCGCACGGAACACAACGGTAGCCCTCGCGGTGTCCAGCACAAGCCAGCCAAACAGAATGCAGCAGGCGATCAGCACAAACAGCTTCTTGATCACACTTTTATCGATACGCACAGAATTTCCCCCTTTTCCTACAGTATAACGGGAAATTGCACAAAAGTCCAATGAATAAGTTGTTAATTTTTCCCTAAAAGGGAACGCAGGTCGGCGCAGAGGGCATCCACTGCCTCCTCCTTAGTGGCCCAGCTTGTGCAAAAGCGCACCGCCCGGTGGGTCTCATCCACCCGCTGCTGCTCGCAGAAGACGTATGTTTCTTTGAGCTTGTCCAGCACCGCGTCCGGCAGGATGGGGAACAGCTGGTTGGTCACGCCGGGGACTAAGAACGGCACGTTCAGGGACAGCATCGTGTCCCTCAGTCGGTCTGCCAGAGCGTCCGCGTGGGCGGAAATCTCGAAATACAGGTTGTCCGTCATCAGGGCGTCAAACTGCACCCCCAGCAGCCGGCCCTTGGCCAGCATACCGCCGTGCTGCTTGATGATGTAGCGGAAATCCTCTTTGAGCGCCGGGTTTGCGATCACCACGGCTTCCCCAAACAGGGCGCCCACCTTGGTGCCGCCGATGTAGAACACGTCGCACAGCCGGGCGAGATCGGGCAGGCTCACATTATTGCCCTTCGCCATCAGGCCGTAGCCCAGCCGGGCGCCGTCCAGGAACAGGTACAATCCCAATTCATGACAGGTTTCGCTTAAGTGCGTCAGCTCCGCAAGGCTATAGAGGGTGCCCAGTTCCGTAGGATTGGAGATATAGACCAGCTTGGGCTGGACGATGTGCTCAAAGCTTCCGTCATTGCGGTGGGCTTCCACGGCCTGCCGGACCTGGGCGGCGGTGATTTTGCCGTCGGCAGAGGGCAGGGCCAGCACCTTGTGGCCCGTGGCTTCCACGGCTCCCGTCTCATGGACGTGGATGTGTCCGCTGACAGCGCACAGCGCCCCCTGATGGGGCCGCAGAGCGGCGGCAATGACGGTCATGTTGGTCTGGGTGCCGCCAACTAAGAAGTGGACAGCCGCGTCCTCCCGGCCGCAGAGGGCACGGATCTTCTTTGCGGCGGTCTGGCAGTATTTATCCTCCCCATAGCCGGGGGTCTGGTCGAAATTGGTTTTCGTCAGCGCTTCCAGCACCTTGGGATGGCAGCCTTCGGCGTAATCATTGTTGAAATAAAGCATGGGTTTCTTCCTTTCTTTTCCCTGATTTTGTTATTTTATACCCTCCCCTGCCCCCTGTCAAGACGCATAATGGGACTGCTTGCAGCATAGGATTTTCCAGCAACACAGCATCGGAGGGGAGCCTATGAAACAAGATCTGGAGGAGCGAGCCTGTGAATTGGCTGTGTACGTCATCGAGACCGGCGCGACGGTGCGGGCCGCCGCAAAGCACTTTGGAATTTCCAAATCCACAGTCCACAAAGCCTTGACCCAGCGGCTGCGCCTGTGCAACTATCCCCTGTACGTGCAGGTGCGCGAGGTGCTGGATAAGAATAAGCAGGAGCGGCACATCCGGGGCGGGATGGCTACGCGGAGGAAATACAAAAATACGTAGTGCAGCGTTAGGAGTGTGAAGTGAAATAGTTTGCTTTTGTAAACTGTGAAATGATCCCCTGCGGGGATGGTGAAATTTGACGCTTGCGCGTCAAGTGAAATGAAATAAATCCATCACGCGCCGCAGCGCATTTCACATTGCGAAGCAATATTTCACGCCGGTCAGGCATTTCACAAATCCCAATAGGATTTATTTCACTGAAAAAGCATCCTTTGTCCAAAGACAAAGGATGCTTTTTCTGGTGGGCGAGGCGGGACTTGAACCCGCACGTCCGCAGTGAACACTAGAACCTGAATCTAGCGAGTCTACCAATTCCACCACTCGCCCATATTCGCTTTCTGAAGGGTTTCCCTCAGCGCTCCAATATAATAACACAGGGTGCTCTGTTTGTCAACACTTTTTTCTAAAAACTGACAAATATTTTGGGGTGCTTCCCCTCAGTGTCATCCTGAGCGGAGCAGCCCCTGGGCTGCGGAGTCGAAGGATCTTTCCGCTTCCAACAAACGGTACTGGATAGATCCTTCGACTCGCTGCGCAATTTTAAGGAATGACTGCCGCCGGCACTCATTTTCATCAAAATCGCTGACGCTATGCTCAGGATGACAAGCTGTCACTCCTTATAGTAGAGCATACAGTGGCAGTAGCCGTGGTAGTCCGGGTCCGCGATCTGCTCCCGGAACTCCTTGCAGATACATTTGTTTTCCTCGCTGCGCTCCAAACGGCAGGGGCAGTAACCCCCGGTGCGTTTCAGGCCGTCGCGGATGGTCTGCACCATTTCCTTGTCCTCATTCAAACGGACTGCCATAGTCATCTCTCCTTATGTCAAAACTTTGTCGGAAAATTCCTGAACGATGTGCCGGTAGCGGTCCGGGTCAGTGAGAAAGCTGATGCCGTGGTCGGCCCCGGGGAAGGTACAGCGGTAGACCTTCCGGGGGTTGGCCCGCTGGATCTCGCCGCTCATGTCGCAGGGCACAAAGCCGTCGGACTCCCCGTGGATCAGCAAAATGGGCACCCCCGCCTGCTTCACCGCCCGGACGGGGTCGGCTTCCCGCAGGTCAAAGCCCCCGTAGACCTTGGCCCCGGCCCAACTGAAAAGCGCTGCCACAGGGCCGGGGATCCGCATCTTCCGGGCCACCGACAGGATGATCTTGGTGGGCGAGGAATAGGGGCAGTCAGCAACGATGCCCCGGACAGCCTCCGGCAGGGGCAGCTCTGAGGCCATCAGCACCGTGGAGGCCCCCATGGAGATGCCGTAGAGAAGAATTTTGGTATCCGGGCCGAACCGCTCCAGGGCGTAATCCACCCAGCTGAGGACGTCCCAGCGCTCCTTGATGCCAAAGGTGATGGTCATGCCCTGGCTTTTTCCGTGGGCGCGCTGATCGACCAGCAGCAGATTGTGGCCCAGCTCCCGGCTCAGCTCCGCGCCGCCGCAGAAGTCTGTTAATCCGGAGCTGCGGTAGCCGTGAAAGGCGATGTCCAGCGGCGCACCGTCTGCCACATGATAATACCGCCCCGACAGGGTCAGGCCGTCGCAGGACGTAATACTGACAAATTCACAGGGCCGGTCGATAATGGTTTGCAGCAGCCGGGCGATGGTGTCCAAATGGGGTTCATACTGCTTTCCCTTGTGCACCGGCAGGTCTTCCCTGCCCTTCCTGGGCGAATAAAAGGCATAGCGGTAGGCGTAGTACCCGCCGCCCAGCAAAACCGCAAGCGAAAGACACAGAAGAACCAAAAATACCATATTCACAGGCTCCGAATGTAGTGTAACAGCTCCGGGAAGCCCCCGTTGGGGTACTGGGAGATGTCCTCCCCTGCCTTGTTGATCAGGCAGTCGGTGAGCAGGAACACCTTCATGCCCAGTGTCCAGGCGATCATGTCCTCCCCCACGTCGTTGCCCACCATCAGGCACTCAGAGCCGTCCAGCCCTATTTTTCCCAGAATCTCCCGGTAATAGTCGGGATTGGGCTTGCAGAACCGGGAATTTTCGTAGGTGGTGATGCATTCAAAGTCCTCCGGGTCCAGACCCGCCCAGCGGGCGCGGCTCTGGGTGGCGATGGCGGGAAATAAGGGGTTGGTAGCCAGCACCACCCGGTAGCCCAGGGCTTTGCATTCCCGGATAACCTCGGCGGCGGCAGGGGCAAAGCCGCAGCTATCCTTGGCCTGCTGGAAAACCGTCTCATAGAATTCCAGGAACAGGGCTTCATCCTGCTTTGCGTCCCTGCCCAGCACAGAATTGAACACGCTCCAGAACACGTCCTCATTGAGGGCCTTGCCGTCGTTTTTCACCATGGCCCCGGTGCCCGCCCAGATGGCCTTGATCAGGCTCTGAGGGTCATAGCCGTGGGGGGCCAGAAACTTCGCCATGCGGCCTAAGTAGTCCTTGACGAACACCTCCTGGTCCATAGGAAGCAGGGTGCCGTCCAAATCGAATAGAATTGCTTTTGTCATAAATTACCTCATAAAAAATACCGTAGGGCGGGGTCATGACCCCGCCGACCCAGTATCAAATTTGCGGTTCGTTTTCTAAAAAAGGAATTGTTCCTCTCTGGGCCGTATCCCATTGGTCGTTCCCCATTCAGACGTCGAAACATGGCCGGCGGGGTCATGACCCCGCCCTACGAATCGTATACCTATATTATACAAAACCCGCCGCGGGGTTTCAAGTCCAGCGCGGCGGGCAAATGGAAACATTTTGTTAATCCTGATCCTGACCCACCGCCATGATGTCATAGGGCGTGGTCTGGTAGACGAAATAGTTCAGCCAGTTGCTGTACAGCAGGTTCCCGTGGCCCCGCCAGCGAACGACGGGGGGCTTGGTATCGTCATCATTCGGATAGTAATTCACGGGGACGTGGATGGGAAGACCCTGATTTTTGTCTCTCAGGTACTCCCGCTCCAGGGTGTCCGGGTCATACTCGGAGTGGCCCGTGACGAAGATCTGACGGCCCGCCTTGTTCATGACAATGTATACACCGGCTTCGTCGGAGGAGGCAAGGATCTTCAGCCCCTGCACGGCTTCCACATCCGCCCGGTCAATGGTGGTGTGCCGGGAGTGGGGCGCCCAGAATTCGTCGTCAAAGCCCCGCAGCAGGATGGCCCGCTTGTAATCCGCATGGTGGGGATACACGCCGAAGAGCTTTTCAGGCAATGGCCGCTTCTGGATGCCGTAGTGGTAGTAAAGCCCCGCCTGAGCCGCCCAGCAGATGTGGAAGGTGGAATGGACATGGGTCTTGCTCCACTCCATGATGCGGCACAGCTCGGGCCAGTAGTCCACTTCCTCGAAGGGCAGGTTTTCCACGGGCGCGCCGGTGATGACCATACCGTCAAATTTGCGGTCTTTCAGCTCGTCAAAGGTCTTGTAGAAGGACAGCAGATGCTCCTCCGGGGTGTTTTTGGACTTATGGCTGGAAATCATCATCAGTTCCAGATGGACCTGCAAGGGGGTATTTCCCAGAACACGGCTCAGCTGGGTCTCGGTGACGATCTTCGTGGGCATCAGGTTTAAGAGCACGATCTCCAGCGGGCGGATATGCTGAGTCTCCGCCCGGGTCCTACACATGACAAAGATGTTTTCATTTTTCAGGGTCTCCGCCGCGGGGAGGTCGTTGGGGATCTGAATGGGCACGTTAAACCCTCCAAATTATACGTTTTCCAGCGCCTGGGCGATATCCTCAATGAGGTCCTGTGCGTTTTCCAGACCGCAGCTCAGCCGGATCAGGTCCGCGCCTACCCCGGCGGCGTCCAGCTCCGCGTCGGTCATCTGGCGGTGGGTAGAGGACGCGGGATGCAGGCAGCAGGTCCGGGAATCGGCCACGTGGGTCTCGATGGAGCCAAGCTTCAGGTGCTTCATGAAGACTTCCGCCGCCTTGCGCCCGCCGTGCAGGCCGAAGGAGATGACGCCGCAGGAGCCGTTCGGCATATACTTTTTCGCCAGCTCATAATACTTGTCGCCTTCCAGGCCGCAGTATTTGACCCACTTGACCTTCTCGTGGCCCTTGAGGTACGTTGCGATGGCCTGAGCGTTGGCGCAGTGCTGCTTCACCCGGAAGGGCAGGCTCTCGAGGCCCAGATTCAGGATGTAGGCCACCTGGGGGGACTGGACGCAGCCAAAGTCCCGCATGAGCTGGGCGGTGCACTTGGTGATGAAAGCGCCCCCAAGGCCGAAGCGCTCGGTGTAGGTCACGCCGTGGTAGCTGTCGTCGGGGGTGGTCAGCCCGGGGAACTTGTCAGCGTAGGCCGTCCAGTCGAATTTGCCGCCGTCCACGATGCAGCCGCCGATACAGGATGCGTGGCCGTCCATGTACTTGGTGGTGGAGTGGGTGACGATGTCCGCGCCCCACTGGAGAGGACGGCAGTTCACGGGGGTGGCGAAGGTGTTGTCCACGATCAGGGGCACGCCATGCTCATGTGCGGCCTTGGCGAACTTCTCAATGTCCAGCACGGTCAGGGCGGGGTTGGCGATGGTCTCGCCGAAGACGGCCTTGGTATTGGGCCGGAAGGCGGCGTTCAGCTCCTCCTCCGTGCAGTCGGGGTCAATGAAGGTGGTTTCCAGGCCCATCTTCTTCATGGTGACGGAAAACAGATTGAAGCTGCCGCCGTAGATGGCAGAGGAAGCCACGATGTGGTCGCCGCAGCCTGCGATATTGAACACAGCCATAAAGTTGGCGGCCTGACCGGAGGAGGTCAGCATGGCGGCGGTGCCGCCCTCCAGCGCGCAGATCTTCGCTGCCACCGCGTCACAGGTGGGGTTTGCCAGCCGGGAGTAGAAATAGCCCTCGGCTTCCAGGTCAAAGAGCTTGCCCATGTCCTCGGAGGTGGCGTATTTGAACGTGGTGCTCTGAATAATGGGCAGCTGGCGGGGTTCGCCGTTGCCGGGGGTGTAACCGGCCTGAATGCACAGGGTCTCGGTGCGCAGTTTCTCCATAGGAAATCACCTCAAAATATAGTAGAATTCTGACCCTTATTGTAACCTCCGGGGGGACGTTTGTCAAGAAGTGTGGAGCGTGGAGGGATACAGGGATACATACAATACGGGCATTTTCCGTTCAGACGCACACTGAACTGACAGTCTTCGACATCGTACCAAAGCCTTCCCCTTTGATGCGAATCAAGAGTTGAAATGTTCAGAAAATGAGGGAAACTTACCCCATTTGTCATTCCGACCGAGC
>JAUNSH010000077.1 GCA_030539285.1 Eubacteriales bacterium | reverse complement strand
TCTCCTTGGAGACGGACTTGTAGCGCTTGCCGTCCAGCACGTTGCGGACAGCCTGCACGCCGACCATCTGGGAGGTGGGGGTGACCAGCGGGGGATAGCCCATGTCCTCACGGACCTTGGGAGTCTCCACCAGAACCTCGTCGAAGCGGTCCAGAGCGTTGACCTGCTTCAGCTGGCTGAGGAGGTTAGACAGCATGCCGCCGGGGATCTGGTAGGTCAGGCACTGGGTGTCGGTGGCCATGGACTTGGGCATCAGGGTGCCGTCCTTGACGAAGTCGTCACGAACGCCCTTGAAGTAGTCGGCCATCTTCTTGGTCATCTTGTCGTCCAGATCCACCTCGTAGCCCAGCTGGCGCAGAGCGTAGGCCAGGGTCTCGGTAGCGGGCTGAGAAGTGCCGCCGGAGAAGGGGGAGATGGCGGTATCGATGATGTCCACGCCGGCTTCCACAGCCTTCAGATAGGTCATGAAGGCCAGGCCCGTGGTGGAGTGGGTGTGCAGGTCGATGGGCAGGTCGGGGGTGGCGTCCTTAATGGCGGAAACCAGGTCGTAAGCCTCCTGGGGACCCATGATGCCGGCCATATCCTTGATGCAGATGGTGGAAGCGCCCATTTCCTTCAGCTCCTTGACCATCTCCACGTACTTCTTGTGGGTGTGGACAGGGGAGGTGGTGTAGGAGATGGTGCCGGAAGCGATGGCGCCGGCCTTGACGGTGGCCTCCATGGCGACCTTCAGGTTGTTGACGTCATTCAGAGCGTCGAAGATACGGATGATGTCGATGCCGTTCTCCACAGCCTTCTGCACGAACAGCTTCACGAAATCATCGGGGTAGTGGGAGTAACCCAGCACGTTCTGACCGCGCAGCAGCATCTGCAGCTTGGTATTGGGGGCAGCGGCGCGGATCTTGCGCAGACGCTCCCAGGGATCCTCGTTCAGATAGCGCAGGCACACGTCGAAGGTGGCACCGCCCCAGCACTCGATGGCGTAGTAGCCCACCTTGTCGATGGTGGAGAGCATGGGCTCGAACTTGTCGAAGGGCAGCCGGGTGGCGATCAGAGACTGGTTCGCGTCACGCAGAACAGTCTCTACAAACTGAACTTTTTGAGCCATTATGTTGTTACCTCCGTAGAAATGGATTTGAAGCGGGCGGGAGATCCCGTCCAAAAGCTATTTTTAGACCAACGGCGTCAATGGCAGGCGGTTGGTTAAAAACAATCACTTGACAGAGGAGGGAATATTTGTCCCAACCTCCACCGCATACATATTAACACAAGGGTCATAAATTGTAAATATATTTTTTCGATTTTTCAGTATCTTTTTATCGTTTTTTCGAGCCTTTCCCAAGGCCATCTATCGCAAAAGATGTTGATAATCAACGGTTTATGGAAGCAATAAGTGAAAGCTTATGTATCAAAACCGCCGCTCCGGGAGCCTTCCCGAAACGGCGGTTGAATTGAAAACGATCATTGCGCGCTATGTTGAACATTTTGCGTTTTCCTCACCGTAGGGGGCGATGCCCACATCGGCCCGCGGTACAGCCCCGCGATCATCCACCGCGTTTCGGCGGATACGAAACGGCTGTAAAGGGGCGATGTGGGCATCACCCCCTACGGTATCCTCTGTTGACTGTCTCAATATATAATACTACAGTGCTGACGCGTCCAGATAGATGCTGTCCCCTTTGAGCTTATCCCATGAGAACTCCTTCGCCAGTTCCTTTGCGGAAATGGGCACATTCTGATCAATGAGACCGCTAGCGAAGGCCAATGTACCGATGAGGGTTTCCGGCAAAATTCGCTGTCGCAAAACGCCTAAATCCAAGTCTTTGTCCCGCTTGCTCAGCCGCCGCCCGTGGGGTGAAAGCAGCATGGGCACGTGGGCGTATTCCGGGTGAGGGAAGCTGAACAGCTCCTGCAAATACATCTGCCGGGGGGCGGAGCTGAGCAGGTCCATGCCCCGGACCACCTCTGTGACCCCTGCTTCCCCATCGTCCACGGTGACGGCAAGCTGGTAGACGTAGACCCCGTCGGCCCGGCGCACCACCATGTCGCCGCAGTCCGTGGCCAGGTTGCAGGTATAAGTCCCCTGTACCCGGTCCTCCACCGTCCACACTTTGTCCGGCACCATCACCCGCCACGCCGGGGCACGGTCAAAGGCCCTCCGCTGAGCATCCGTCAGATCCCGGCAGGTGCCGGGGTAGACGTAAGTGCCGTCGGACAGGTGGGGGGCGTTGACGCTGTGCAGCTGGCTGCGGGTGCAGTAGCAGGGGTAAAGCAGGCCCATTTGCGATAATTTTTCAAAATAGCCATCGTAGGCGGCGGTACGCCGGCTCTGGGGCGGGGTCTCCCGATCATAGTCCAGGCCCAGCCATGCAAGGTCATCTCTTAAAATCCGGGCGTATTCACCGCTGGTGCGCTGGGTGTCTAAGTCCTCCATCCGCAGCACCATCTCCCCGTCCCGGCTCCGCACGGACAGCCAGGCGATGAGGGCGGCGAACACGTTGCCCAGATGCATCCGCCCGGAGGGGGTGGGGGCAAACCGCCCCACGGGTCTCAGATCAGCCATTGCAGCCACCACCCCAGCACAGCAAGGATCGCGATCAGCTCCAGCACCGCCAGAAATACAAGGCCCTTAATACCCTTTTTCTTCGGCAGGAGCATATAGCGGCTCTCGTCGTCGTCCTCGTCTTCATACACCGCCCGGTGGAAGTCCTGCTTCTGCCGTTTCCGCCGCCGGGGCTGCGCATATTCTTCCTCGTCTTCCTCTTCGTCACCGTAGAGGATATCCTCCAGCTCCTCGTCCAGAAGCTCGTCCTCGATCCTGTGTAAGCTTTTCCGGGGATCGTCAAACATATCGCATCCCTCCTTTGGGGCTATTCTATCCGATTTCCATGGGAAAGTAAAGCAAGAAACTGTGAACGAAAAAGCCTTCCCCTTTGATGTGAATCAAGAGTTGAAATATTCGGAAAATGAGGGAAACGCACCCCATTTGTCATTCCGACCGAGCAAAGCGAGTGGAGGAATCTTCCACGTTACTGTCAGTGGGAACGCGAAAGGAAGAACGAACGGGAAAGATTCCTCCATTCCGCTGCGCTCCAGTCGGAATGACATACGTTTTTTCTGTTTTATACATTTTCAAACCTTGATTCGCATCTTTGGGGAAGGCTTGACGCTTCGTGGACAGATCAGTCCTATATATCACAAAAAGAGATATCCGCAGCGGAAAAAAACGGTATACTTAAGTCAAGGAGGGATGCCTATGTGTGTGGAACCAAATAAAGAATCTGCATTGACACCACTGCGGCTGCTATCCACAGCCTATGCAGACCAGCTTCCCATTGACAACCGAATTTTTGAGGAAACGTGCCCCGTACTTCACCGCATTCTCGCGGAGCCGCCCGTTCAGGAACGGCGTGCCATTTTGCAGTCTCTGTACAGTATCATTTCCGGTTCTCAGCGCCAGGCCTTTGAAGCCGGCGCCCGGGCCGGTTTTCAGCTGGCAGAAGAACTGTCGAATACCCTTTTGCCCGTAGGGGAGGGTCACTGACCCTCCCGTCCGCGAAGCGGCTGTCGCCGATGGGCGGGTCAATGACCCGCCCCTACAAAAAATCCCTCCGATCGCTCGGAGGGATTTCTCTTATTTCGCGTATTCCACAGCCTTGGTCTCCCGGATGACGTTGACCTTGATCTGGCCGGGGTATTCCAGCTCAGCCTCGATCTTCTTGGCCACATCCCGGGCAAGCAGGATCATGTTGTCCTCGGACACCACCTCGGGCTTGACCATGATGCGGACCTCCCGGCCGGCCTGAATGGCGAAGGACTTCTCCACGCCGGGATAGGAGCTGGTCAGCTCCTCCAGCTTCTGCAGCCGGCGGATATAGTTCTCCACGTTCTCGCGGCGGGCGCCGGGACGGGCGGCGGAGATGGCATCAGCGGCCTGAATGAGCACCGCGATGACGGTCTTCGGCTCCACGTCGCCGTGGTGGGCCTCGATGGCGTTGACGATGACGGGGTTTTCCTTGTACTTCCGGGCAAGATCAGCGCCCAGCTGCACATGGCTGCCCTCGACTTCATGGTCGATGGACTTGCCCAGATCATGCAGAAGACCTGCACGTTTCGCCATAGCCACATCCACGCCCAGCTCCGCGGCCATGAGGCCCGCGATGTGGGCCACCTCGATGGAGTGGTTCAGCACGTTCTGACCGTAGGAAGTACGGTACTTCTGACGGCCCAAAATCTTGACCAGTTCGGGGTTCAGGTTGTGCACGCCGGTCTCGTAGCAGGCCCGCTCGCCCTCTTCGCGAATGGTGCGGTCCACTTCCTTGCGGGCCTTCTCCACCATATCCTCGATGCGGGTGGGGTGGATGCGGCCGTCCACGATCAGCTTCTCCAGCGCGAGTCTCGCCACCTCCCGGCGGACGGGATCAAAGCTGCTGACCGTAATTGCCTCGGGGGTATCGTCGATGATCAGGTCAACGCCGGTGATGGTCTCCAGGGTGCGGATATTCCGGCCCTCACGGCCAATGATCCGGCCCTTCATCTCGTCGTTGGGCAGGGTGACCACGGAGACGGTGGTCTCGGCAGCGTGATCAGCGGCGCAGCGCTGGATGGCGGTGGCGATGATCTCCCGGCCCTTTTCCTCGGCCTCGTCTTTGAGCTGCTGCTCGATCTCCTTGATCTTCATGGCAGCCTCGTGGCGGACCTCGTCCTCAATGGTCTTGAGCAAATACTCCTTGGCCTGGTCCTGGGTCAGCTCGGAGATCTTCTCCAGCTGCTGTAGCTGCTCCTGACGGACAGAGTCCACCTGGGCCTGGGTCTCGGAGACCTTCTGGAGCTTTTTCGCCAGTTCCTCTTCCTTGCGCTCAAAGGCTTCGGTCTTCTTGTCGAGGGTGGATTCCTTCTGTTCCAGACGGCGCTCCTGCTTGCTCAGCTCGGCGCGGCGTTCCTTAACTTCCTTTTCGTACTCTGTGCGAGATTTATGGATTTCGTCCTTGGCCTCCAGAAGCATTTCCTTCTTGCGGTTTTCACCGGCACGGATGGCTTCGTTGATCAGGCGGGTGGCTTCTGTCTCGGCGGAGCCGATCTCCCGCTCAGCAACCTTCTTGCGGTAGACAACGCCAATGCCGAAGCCCACAGCCAGACACACCAGCAGGCCCAGAACGGTAAGAATGATCTGTACCCATTCCATAAATTTGCTGCACACCTCCTTCTAAAATAATAGGCGCAGAAGGGGTGGCGCTTATACCCATGTGAAATTGTGCACAACAACCGACCGGGACGCAGCCCCGGGAAATTGAAAAAGCAAAACGCCAGCACTGGGCGTAAAACGCATACCCCGGCTAAGCCGGATAAAAATGAAACGCGCGGGGTGTCCCCCGGCAACGTACACCATACCTAGCTTATTTTACAAGCACCCTGCCAAAATGTCAAGGGCGAAAGGAAAAGAAATTGTACGATTTGCCACGAATGACCCCCGCAAGCCTTTTGTTGACAACGCCCCGGCCCCGTGATACAATGAAAGCGAACGCGGGCATGGTGGAATTGGTAGACTCGGTGGATTTAGGTTCCACTGCGAGAGCGTGCAGGTTCGAGTCCTGTTGCCCGCACCATGACGAGTGTTCTTATAGGATTTGATATCCTGTGAGAACACTCGTTATTTTATTGCTCATTTTGAGCTGGTTCGTAGGTGACAAACACACCCCTACGGGTATTGACGGTCACATCCGGGACAGGCAAGGATTCAGTGTCCGGGATGAACAGGGTGCCGATGCAGTTGTAGTAGATGGTCAGCTTTCGAACCCACTCCCCATCGATCTTCTCGGCTTGGTGAACCTCGATGCGCTGGATCAGCTCATTCAGCATTCGGGGGGTCAGCTTTTTCGCCCGTGTGTACTTTCGGACGGTGGAAAGGAACAGCTCGGTGGAAACAGCTTCACTGCTCAGTTTTTCTAATTCCTTAGTGTGCAACTTTTCTTTGTTTTGAAAAAGATGCCTGTGTGAAGTGAAAAATAAGGAAGTTTGATGCTCTGAAATTCAAAAAAAGCGTTGGTATTACTGGCTTTTTCAAAAAGTCCTATAAGAACACTCGCACCAGACCAATATAATCCGAACCAGATCTTACTAAGTGGGAGACAGGTTCGGATTATTTGTTTTCTTCGAGCGGTTTGAGGGGACCCATTTCCGAAACGTGTCATCCCTCACTCTGCTGCTGACTGCCAAAGGAAGGGAAATAGGAATGACAACAAAATAGTCTAATTAGAAAACAAATTTCACTAGCCGAAATCGCTATTTACACGCTTATAAAATTGTGAAAATGAACGAAATCAACGGGAAATACAAAATAGAATTGACAGGTTTATGGAAGACGTTATAAAATGAACCCAGTGAAACCAACATCGGTGCAAAGAAAATTGTCTAATGATCGGTGGGAGAGAAAAACGGCGGATCTTCATGAGAAAGGCGGATCCGGTTCAGGATCTCCAGACTTTCCACCCGGGAGCAAATCCGTTCCCGGGAGTGAAGGCTCTCCACGGGCAGCTGTTCGGCGTGGGCGGACTGGGAGTGAAGGCGGTATTCCGCCGGGGTCATGCCGTAGGCGGACTGAAAGCTGCGGGAAAAATAGCGGTAATCGGAAAAGCCGGATTCATAGCAGATCCCAACCAAAGGCTTGTCCGTCAGGATAATGAGCTTCCGGGCGTAGTTGAAACGAACGGAATTGACGTAGTCCTGAAAGGTCTGGTTCATGGCCTCCCGGACGAAGTGGGACAGAAAGCTGACAGTGCAGCCCTCCAACTGTGCAAAATCCGACAGGCGGATCTTGTGGGCGAAGTTTTCATCCACGTACTGCACCAGCCGGGTGAGCCGGGTGTTGCGCTGCTCGGCCTGGGCCAGCTCCTCGGCGGTCATGGTGTGGAAGGGCACGAATTTCAGCAGCCGGTGCAGGATCAGCGCGCACTGGCCCAGACAAAACAGCTCGGAATGAGGCTCCTGCGCAAAATACACCCGGGCCGTTTCCAGCATCGCCTGCCGCAGCCAGCGGTCGTCCTCCCTGGGCAGACAGCTGGCCAGCCGCATTTCATCGGTATGCAGATGGCTGGTGGTCGAAAACACCCGGGGAGAGATCTGCAGGCACAGGAAGGTGCAGGGGTGCTCCATTTCGTGGAACTCGTGGGGCCAGTTGGGAGGAAACAGGATCAGCTCTCCCGGCTGGATCCCGTACTTCTTCTGGGCACAGGTGATGTTCAGCGGATGGTCCAGCACCCACATCAGCTCCCACTCCGGGTGAAAATGGGAGGAGCGGTACTCCACCTTGTTGACAAAGATGCGCATTCCGTCGATCTGGTGCTGCGGTACGATCTCCAACTCTTCCATAGCCGGCCCCCCTGTAATATAATCTGCGGGTATCATAGCAAATCCCCCATGGAAATGCAAATACAATCCGATAAGGAGTGAGTATATTGAAATTATACATCGGTGTCGATCTGGGCACCTCCGCCGTCAAGCTGCTGCTGATGGACAGTCAGGGCCGGATCAAAAATGTAGTCTCTAAAGAATACCCGCTGGAATTTCCCCAGCCCGGCTGGAGCCAGCAGAACCCCGGGGATTGGCGCAGGGCCGTCATGGAGGGCATTCCTGAGCTGCTTCAGGGCTTTGACGGCGCGGAGGTGGCCGGTATCGGCTGCGGCGGCCAGATGCACGGACTGGTGGTGCTGGACAAGGACGACAACGTGATCCGTCCCGCTATTTTGTGGAACGACGGCCGTACCGCCAAACAGGTGGATTACCTGAACAAGGTCATCGGGAAGGACAGGCTGTCCGCTCTGACGGCGAACATCGCCTTCGCAGGCTTCACAGCTCCGAAAATTCTCTGGATGAAGGAAAATGAACCTGAGAATTTCGCTAAAATTGCAAAGATCATGCTGCCGAAGGATTATGTAAACTACATTCTCACCGGCGTCCACGCCTGTGACTATTCCGATGCCTCCGGGATGCTCCTGCTGGACGTGGAGCATAAGTGCTGGTCAAAGGAAATGCTGGACATCTGCGGCG
>JAUNSH010000076.1 GCA_030539285.1 Eubacteriales bacterium | reverse complement strand
AACGTGGGGCTTATTTCTCTCAAACTTCTGCTTTGCCATTTGAAATATTCCTCCTAGTTAATAATTGTATAAATGAATGAACTTTTTTAGGTTCGTGCGTCGCCGCACATCGTGTACATCATACTACACAAATGCGGGAAACACAAGAGAAATTTTAAAATTTCCCGGAAAATATCTGCATTTTCCGTGGGAAGCGGTGCTTCCCACAGGAAATGAAGCGCGATTAGTCTCTGCCGCGGGCCTTGATGATCTCTTCGGTCTTGGACTTGGGCAGCTCGGAGTTGTGGCTGGGCTCCATGGTATAGTTGCCGCGGCCCTGAGTCTTGGAACGCAGGTCGGTGGCGTAACCGAACATCTCAGCCAGAGGCACGTTGGCGTCCACCTGGACAGCACCGGTACGGGTGATCTGGCCCAGGATGTTGCCGCGGCGGGCGGTGATGTCGCCGATGACGGTGCCCATATATTCATCGGGCACGGTGACGGAAACCTTCATGATGGGCTCCAGGATGGCGGGATCGGCCTTCCGGCAGGCCTCCTTGAAAGCCATGGAACCGGCGATCTTAAACGCCATTTCAGAGGAGTCCACCTCGTGGTAGGAGCCGTCGAACAGGGTGACCTTCACGTCCACAACGGGGTAGCCAGCCAGAACGCCAGCCTCCATTGCGCCCTGAATACCGGCGTCAACAGCGGGGATATACTCCTTGGGGATGGCGCCGCCAACAACGGCGTTGATGAACTCGTAACCCTTGCCGGGCTCGTTGGGCTCCACACGGATCTTGACGTGACCGTACTGGCCCTTACCGCCGGACTGACGGGCATACTTGGTGTCCTGCTCAACGCTCTTGCGGATGGTCTCCTTGTAGGAAACCTGGGGAGCGCCGACATTGGCCTCGACCTTGAACTCACGGAGCAGACGGTCAACAATGATCTCCAGGTGCAGCTCGCCCATGCCGGCGATGATGGTCTGCCCGGTCTCCTTGTTGGTGTAGGTCCGGAAGGTAGGATCCTCTTCAGCCAGCTTGGACAGGGCAATGCCCATCTTCTCCTGACCGGCCTTGGTCTTGGGCTCGATGGCGACCTCGATAACAGGCTCGGGGAACACCATGGACTCCAGAATGATGGGATGGTTCTCGTCGCAGAAGGTATCGCCGGTGGTGGTGTTCTTCACGCCCACGACAGCAGCGATGTCACCGGCGTAAACCATGTCGATGTCTTCCCGGTGGTTGGCGTGCATCTGCAGGATGCGGCCCATACGCTCCTTGACATTCTTGGTGCAGTTCAGCACGGAAGTGCCCTTCTCCAGAGTACCGGAGTACACACGGAAATAGCACAGCTTACCAACATAGGGGTCGGTAGCGATCTTGAAGGCCAGAGCGGAGAAGGGAGCCTCGTCGGAAGCGGGACGGAAGTCCTCCTCCTCGGTCTCAGGGTTGACGCCCTTGATGCCCTTCTTGTCCAGGGGGCTGGGCATGTAGTCAACCACCGCGTCCAGCAGCTCCTGAACGCCCTTGTTCTTGTAAGAGGTGCCGCAGACCACAGGCACCATCTCGTTGGCGATGGTAGCCTTGCGGATGCAGGCCTTAATCATGTCGATGGGAACCTCTTCGCCTTCCAGATACATCATGGCGATGTCGTCATCCAGGCAGGAGACAGCGTCCATCAGCTTCTCGTGGTACTCGTTGCAGATGTCCACCATGTCCTCGGGGATGTCCTCGATGCGGACGTCCTTACCCAGTTCATCATAGAAGACGTTGGCCTTCATGGTGATCAGGTCCACGTTGCCCTTGAAGAAGGCCTCGGAACCGATGGGCAGCTGGATGGGCACCGCGTTGCACTTCAGGCGCTCGTCGATCATGGTCAGCACGCGGTAGAAGTCGGCGCCCATGATGTCCATCTTGTTGACATAGATCATGCGGGGCACCTTGTACTCGTCGGCCTGACGCCAGACGGTCTCGGTCTGGGGCTCAACGCCGCCCTTGGCGCACAGAACGGTGACAGCACCGTCCAGAACACGCAGAGAACGCTCCACCTCCACGGTGAAGTCCACGTGGCCCGGGGTGTCGATGATGTTCAGGCGGCAGCCCTTCCAGAAACAGGTGGTAGCGGCGGAGGTGATGGTAATACCACGCTCCTGCTCCTGTGCCATCCAGTCCATGGTGGCGGAGCCGTCATGGGTCTCACCGATCTTGTAGTTCTTACCGGTGTAGAACAGGATACGCTCGGTGGTAGTGGTTTTGCCGGCATCGATGTGCGCCATGATGCCGAAGTTTCTGGTATTCTCCAGAGAATACTGTCTAGGCATTGGGTTTCTCCTTTATTACCAGCGGAAGTGGGCGAAGGCCTTGTTGGCTTCGGCCATCTTGTGGACGTCCTCGCGCTTCTTCACAGACGCGCCGGTACCGTTGGCGGCATCCATGATCTCAGCGGCCAGCCGCTCCTTCATGGTGTTCTCGCTGCGGCTGCGGCTGTACTGGGTGATCCAGCGCAGACCCAGGGTCTGACGACGGTCGGGACGGACTTCGATAGGCACCTGATAGGTGGCGCCGCCCACACGGCGAGCCTTCAGCTCCACAGCGGGCATGATGTTTTCCATGGCCTGCTGGAAGACTTCCAGACCGTTTTTGCCGGTCTTGTTCTCGACGATTTCGAAAGCACCATAAACGACCTTCTGGGCAACGCCCTTCTTGCCGTCCAGCATGATGCTGTTAACGAGCTTGGTAACCAGAACGGAATTGTAATTGGGATCCGGAAGGACCTCTCTCTTGGGAACATTACCTCTTCTGGGCACTTTGCTTCCCTCCTTCATAATATAATGATTTCATCGGTACTCGAAAGTGTTACTTTCGTGGTGCCTGGCCAGAGGTTTTTATACTATATATAAAAACGCTGTGGCAAGGCTTTGCCTTGCGAAAGGCGTAGGGAAAAGTCAAATTTTGGTAACGGAAGAATTACTTCTTCTTGCCGGCCTTGGGACGCTTTGCGCCGTACTTGGAACGGGACTGCATACGGTTCTGCACGCCCTGGGTATCCAGAGTACCGCGGATGATGTGGTAACGCACACCGGGCAGGTCCTTGACACGGCCGCCGCGGATCAGCACCACAGAGTGCTCCTGCAGGTTGTGGCCAACACCGGGAATGTAAGCGGAAACTTCCATACCATTGGTCAGACGCACACGGGCGATCTTACGCAGAGCGGAGTTAGGCTTCTTGGGGGTGGTGGTACGCACAGCAGTGCACACGCCGCGCTTCTGGGGGGAGGGCAGGCTGGTAGCCTTGTTCTCCAGAGTGTTCAGACCTCTCTGCAGAGCGGGAGCGGTGGACTTGTAGCTGACCTGCTGACGGCCATTACGAACCAGCTGATTAAAAGTAGGCATTTGTTTTCTCCTTTCTTTGGTTCTCGCCTTTCGGCGGGTTATCTATTCTACGGAATTTTTCCGGTAGAATCAACGTAACACGGCTGCCGCCGCCGCGCCCACTTCGATACCGCAGGCGCTGCCCAGGGCTTCCATGGTGGAAACCCAGGTGATCTGGATCTGATTGTCCCTGCACAGCTCCGCCAAGGGCTGGGTCAGCGCGGGATCGGCGTTCTCCGCCAGATAAACACACCGGACAGTCCCTGCCCGGACAGCCTTCTTAAGCTGCTTGGCGCCAACCGCCAATCTTTGCCGGGACAAGTCGGGAAGTTCTCCCCGATCCGGTATCTTATGCTTCTTCTTCATATCCATACGAATTTATATTATACGCACTTTCCGAAAAAAGTCAACAAAAATGTGGGAAAATTTTTTGTGATAATGCCACTTTCCCGTATCATTTTCGCTTTGGGCCGCAGGGCAGCCAGCCAATGCGTGCGCAAGCTGGTCTGTATTCGCCACTTCCCTGACCCGCTCGGTATCGCTACCCAACTGTAGGGGCGGGTCATTGACCCGCCCCTACGGTGTTCTTCTCAGGAATCGGCGTATATTTCGGCAAAATAAGCCATGTAATCAAAATTTTTGTAGTATGCTTCCACCCCACGCCAATAGTCAGAACAGTTCTCTTTCGTCAGCGCGTGCTCCCCTGCCTTCATATCCAGCAGGATTTCTGAATTGATCTGCGCGGAATAGTGTGCCCAGTCGGAGTAATTGTTCAGATCTTTTACCACATCGTAATCATCAAAGAAGGAAAACAGGCGGATATTGCCGCATTCCAGCAGGACCTCGCAGGCAGCCTCGCAATAGCGGATGTACAGCTCCACCGAGTCCTCCTCGTACAGCTGCTCCCACCAGCAGATGCTGTAGGGCGGGATAAAGCAGTAAAACTCAATATCCGGGTTTGCCCGGGCTGTCTCAACGAAATTCTGCTCCATGTTCTCCCGGACCGTCTGAAGCACCGCTTCCTCGTCCCCTTCCCTGCCGGGCAGGTCGATAAAATTCAGCCCCCGCTCCCGCACCACCCCCGGGCCGTGGTCCATGGTGTCGTCCCAGAACTGGTAGGTATCAAAATCGATGGAAGGCAGGCCCTGAGCTGTGCGGCGCAGAGTGTCCGCCGTGGCTTCCAGCAGAATTTCCTTGTTGAGCAGGTACTGCACGTCGTTGAAGGAATTTTCGTCGTACAAATATTCCGGCAGGGTGATGTCCGTGCGCATGGCGTCCTTGTCCTCGTACAGCATTCCGCCGCTGACATCCCGCACCACCAGCCGGATGTCGGGGTTATACTGGATGGCCCGGCGCACCTGCATGTCCACTTCCCTGAACTTGGAGCCGTTCAGCGGCACCTTCACGGCATTGACACCGAACAGGTCGTTCAGTTCAGAGACCAGGAAGTTTTCCGTCATGGAATTGCCGGTAATGACGGCATCATAGGAGAAATTCCGTAGAATTCCGTCATTTTGGTAGCGTTCGTTTCCATCGGGATAGGACAGGCCTTCCAGAGGGGCGTGGTAATGGAAATAGGGGTCTACCGCCGCCGTCAGGCCGCCTAAAACCAGCAGCAGTATCACAGCTGTGACCAGGAAGCCGATGCCCCACTTTTTTTCTGACCGCATAGGCTCCCTCCTCAGAAATTGAAATACAAAAAGGAACTGATGCCGGAAAAAGAGAAAATGCACCAAACCAGCAGCACCGCCCCTAGCACCATACTTCCCGCGCCGAATTTCAGACCATCCGCCACATCATAAGCGTTCTCCCGGCGGGTGGACATCCACAGCGCGCCGCCAAAGAATACCGCGCCCACCAGCTTGGATATCACAGATGGCACGCCCCTGTTCAGCAGGAATTGGAACAGGAAGGTGACTTCCGGCAGCTGGAACGCACTGGTCAGTCCTCCCACGGAAGCGCTTCCTGCGAAAAGCCTGCCGAAGAACGCAAACGCATCCGTAAGCGTGTCCGCCCGGAAGATGACCCAGGTCAAATTCAGGATCAGGAAGGTGCCGCACCAGCGAAGCCACGCCGGGATCTTCTCCAACCTCTTTCCGAGCAGCCGCTCGAAGACCATGCAGGCACCGTGGATGCCGCCCCAGAGCACAAAGGACCAGCTGGCCCCGTGCCACAGGCCGCTGCACAGGAACACGATCATCACGTTCAGGCAGGTCCGGGCCGTTCCTTTGCGGCTGCCGCCCAGAGGGATGTACAGATAGCGGGTAAAAAACCGGGTCAGGGTCTTGTGCCATCGCTTCCAGAAGTCAGAAATGGACAGGGCGCGGTAGGGCTTGTCAAAGTTGGCGGGAAGCTCCAGATTCATCATGTTTCCCAGCCCCAGCGCCATGTCGCAGTAGCCGCTGAAGTCAAAATAGATCTGGAAGGTATAGGCCAGCATGACCAGCGCCGCGCTGACCGTACCCAGGCCGCCGATGTCCCCAAAGCCCCAGTCCGCCACTTTGCCGAAGGTATCGGCGATCAGCACCTTTTTCGCAAGTCCCAGGGTAAACAGGTACAGTCCCCGGGAGAAATTCTCCCACTGAAAGCGCCTCCGCTCCTCCTCCAAAAATTGGGGGATCAGCTCGTCGTGGGTCACAATGGGGCCGGCGATGAGCTGGGGAAAGTAGGCCACATAGGCGGCGTATTGGAGGAAGCTGTAGTTTCCCGTCTGGCCCCGGTAGGCGTCGATGACGTAGGACACCTGCTGGAAGGTGAAAAAACTGATGCCCAGGGGCAATACAATGTTCCGCAGAGGGATATGGGCCGCGAAGATGCTGTTCACATTACTGATAAAGAAGTCAAAATACTTGAAATAGAACAGAATTCCGAAGTTCACCAGCAGGGCCAGTACCAGCACGCCCTTCCGGGCCGTGCCTTCCAGAGCATCCATGATCCGGGTCATGCCGAAATTCAGCACGATGGAGGATACGATGATCAGCAGGTAGCTGGGGTTAAAGTAGCCGTAAAACCACAGGGACATCCCCAGCAGGAATGCCGTCGCCAGAGAGTACCGCCGGAAATGGTTCAGCCCAAAGTACCCGATCAGGCACAGGGGCAGAAACAGCAGGATAAAGATGTAGGAATTAAAGAGCATGGCGGTGTCCCCTTTTTGGTTTTCTGTCTCTTATAAATAGCAGAAGTGTGTGTCATCCTGAGCAGGGCGGCTCGCCGCGCAGTCGAAGGATCTTTCCCGTTCCGTTAATCGCAGCCGAATAGATCCTTCGACTCGCTGCGCTCGCTCAGGATGACAAACGCTCCTGTTCTTAGCGATTTGCGGATTTTAATATCCACAGGATAAGCGAAGGCCGCCGTCTGACGGCGGCGGCCTTATGGTTAATTCATGGCGTTCTCAAGAACTTCCTCAGGAATTCGGGCTTCGGGAGTGGTGCCGGGCTGATAATCCCGGTAGGCCATCAGGCCGGAACCGGCGGGGATCAGCTTACCGATCAGCACGTTCTCCTTCAGACCCACCAGATGGTCCACCTTGCCCTTGATGGCGGCGTCGGTCAGGACCTTAGTGGTCTCCTGGAAGGAGGCGGCGGACAGGAAGGAGTCGGTAGCCAGAGCGGCCTTGGTGATGCCCAGCAGAATGGCGCTGGACTCAGCCAAACGCAGCTCGGTCTCGCCGGCGTCGATCCGGGCCTGAATGGCGGCGTTGGCATCCTCGAACTCAAAGATGTCAATGGTGCTGCCGGACAGCAGATCGGTGTCGCCGGGATCCTCCACCCGCACCTTGCGCATCATCTGACGGATGATGACCTCGATGTGCTTATCGTTGATCTCAACGCCCTGCTGACGGTACACCGCCTGGACGGACTGCACCAGATAATCCTGCACAGCCTCCACGCCGGAGATGCGCAGCACGTCCTGGGGATACAGGGCACCATCGGTGATGGGCTGGCCCTTTTCCACGATCTTGCCGTGGGTGACCTTCAGGCCCACGGAATAGGGCACCTGATAGACCTTGACCTCGCCGTCCTCGGCGGTAACGGTGATGTTACGCAGGGCGGTGCGGTGGGTGTCGTCGATATTGACAACACCGGTGATTTCAGAGATCTGGGCCATCTTCTTGGGACGGCGGGCCTCGAACAGCTCTTCGACTCGGGGAAGACCCTGAGTGATATCGTCACCGGCAACGCCGCCGGAGTGGAAGGTACGCATGGTCAGCTGGGTACCGGGCTCACCGATGGACTGTGCGGCAATGATGCCGACGGCCTCGCCCAGGTCCACCTCCTTGGAGGTGGCCAGGTTCATGCCGTAGCACTTGGCGCAGACGCCCACCCGGGCACGGCAGGCAAGAATGGTGCGGATATAGATCTTGTCGATACCGGCCTTCTCGAACTTGGCGGCATCCTCGGGCATCATCATCACGTTCTTGGAGTGGAGCACCTCGCCGGTGGCGGGGTCAACCACATCGTGAACGGGGTAACGGCCGCGAATACGGTTGCCGAAGGTGTCGATGACGTCGCCGTTCTTGTCGTACACGGCTCCAACCCAGATACCATTCTCGGTGCCGCAGTCGTGCTGGCGGATGATGACATCCTGAGAGACATCGACCATTCGGCGGGTCAGGTAACCGGAGTCGGCGGTACGCAGAGCGGTATCGGTCATGCCCTTACGGGCGCCTCTGGAGGAGATGAAGTATTCCAGAACGGACAGGCCTTCACGGAAGTTCGCCTTAACGGGGATCTCAATGGTACGGCCTGCGGTATCGGCCATCAGGCCGCGCATACCGGCCAGCTGACGGATCTGAGCCATAGAACCACGGGCGCCGGAGTCCGCCATCATGTAGATGGGGTTGAACTCGTCCAGATTGCCCTGCAGGGCATCGGTGACGTCCTTGGTGGTCTTCTCCCACTGCTGAACCACCAGACGGTAACGCTCGTCGTTGGTGATAAAGCCCTGGCGGTAG
>JAUNSH010000021.1 GCA_030539285.1 Eubacteriales bacterium | reverse complement strand
GGGCCAGACCGGTGGCACCGTCAACGAACCAGTCGCCGCCCTTGATGAGCAGCAGCAGACCAACCGCGAACAGAAGGATAGAATGAACCATATTTTACACTCCCATATCAGATTCTTAACGCACTGCGTTAAGGTTAAAAAATACCCGGCACCCCCAAAACGGATGCCGAGCTCAAACACACGACGGGGGAGAATACCGTGAGTCTCGCAAATTAAAGCAAGCCAGGCAAAAGCCGCGTCTGTTGACTTGCTGCGCATAACGCGCTTGCTACTCCCTCATCGCCGGGAATATTCTTTTGGCATATTCTAGCATTGCTGTTTGAAAAAGTCAAGTTGGATTCTCTGAAAATTTGACAGAATCGACCACCGTGACTGTGGTAGGATTCAGCGTGGAGGGATGTTGAATGAAAACCGTTTGGAAGGAAATATGCGCCTCGATTCTGATGGGGGCGGTTTTGCCGGGATTGATCCTGAATCTTTCTGCCATTTTACTGGAGGGAAGCGCCCAAGAGCTGCCAATCGTAGAAAGCGTGCCGGAGACATATGCGGCGGAAAAGGTGGATAGGTCCATATCGATACGTTTTCTGGACGGAAGTGTGAGTCAAATGGATATGGACGCATACCTGACAGGTGTTGTCCTTGGGGAGATGCCGGCGGATTTTGAATCGGAGGCGCTGAAGGCGCAGGCGGTTGCCGCCAGAACATACACTGCCAAGGCAGCAAACACAGGCGGAAAACATGGAGATGGAAGCTTGTGTACGGATTCCACCTGCTGCCAGGCCTATGTTTCTGAGGAAACCTATCTCGGCAAAGGCGGAACAGAGGAAAACTTAGAAAAGGTGCGCAGAGCGGTTCTGGATACGTCAGGTCAGGTGCTGACCTACGAGGGGGAGCTGATCGAAGCGACCTATTTTTCCTGTTCCGGGGGCAGCACGGAGGATGCCGTCGCGGTTTGGGGGACAGATTATCCCTATCTGCGGGCGGTAGCAAGTCCCGGTGAGGAGAACGCCGCTCACTATTGTGACACGATAAGCTTTACGACAGACCAGTTTCAGGAGAAGACCGGCTGTACTCTGACGGGGGCTTCCACCGAATGGTTTGTAACAGAATCCTACACACAAGGCGGCGGAATCGAATCCATGTCAATCTGCGGGGAGCAATACACGGGGACACAGCTGCGGCAGCTCTTGGGTCTGCCTTCAACGGTTATGACGTTGTCCGTCGCGGGGGACACCATCACGATCACGACCAGAGGATATGGGCACCGGGTGGGTATGAGCCAATACGGGGCGGATGCTATGGCAGCAACAGGCAGCAATTTTATTGAGATTTTGGCGCACTATTACCCAGGGACAGAGTTAGTCCAGCTCTCTTGACAAGGCCACCATATCAGGATACAATACCAAAGAGGTGATATACGACGAAGAAATGGATTGAAAATCGAAAAATATGGCTGATCCTTTTCCCTGCTCTGACAGTAGTTGCCGCCATTGGCCTGCTGTACCGGGGAATTTGCTGGTTTTGGCTGCTTTCCAAGGTGTTTTCAAATGTGCCTGACGGGGCGGCCAGCGTGGGCATCATCGGCGGGGCGGACGGGCCTACCGCCATTTTCGTGACGGCATCCCATTTCCGTATGCCCTGGTACGGCTTCCTGATCCTGGCGCTTATTGGAGTTGCTGGCCTTGTGTGGAACTCGAAAAAACGAAAAGAAGAATAAGAGAACAGCCTGCGGCATCAGCTGCAGGCGTTTTATTTACTGGAAGTTCACACAAAAACCATTGCCCGGTTCCTGAAATTCTGCTATAGTATATACAATAAAGGAGGGATTCTGATGATTCTGACAATTGATGGACACACCGCTGAGGCGCAGCCTGAGCAGAGTCTTCTGGACTTGATCAAGCAGCTGGGCCTGGAAGGAGATAGTCTTGCAAACCGTCCACTGGCCGCGAAAATTGCCGGTGAGGTCTTTACACTGAACTATATTCCTGTCCGCACAAAAGACGCACAGGGTGACCGCCCCTCCATGCGTCAGGCCATGGCGGCATCCGGCGGTGTGGTGCGGCTGCTGCGTTACGGGGACGCGGCGGGTAAGGAATGCTACATCCGCACGGCTCAGTTTGCCATTTTTCTGGCGCTGCGGCAGCTGTGGCCGGAGGCGGCAGGAAAGATCAACTGCACCCTTGGTTCCAGTGTCTTCATTCAGGTCAGCGGCGCGGCGGATTTCTCGGCGTCCCGACTGAAGCAGCGTATGCGGGGAATTGTTCAGGAGGGAATTCCGTTGACTCGACGGAGGGTGCCTCTGAAGGATGCGGTTTCCAGATTCCAAAAGGAAGGGCAGGAGGATAAGGCCCGCCTGCTGCGCTGGCGCACCACAGACTACTTTGATGAATACGTTTATGGGGACTATGCGGACTACTTCTATGGGGAAATGCTGCCCTCAACTGCTTATCTGACGGTGTGGGACATTCTGCCGGCGGATGGCGGCTTCCTGTTCCTCTACCCGGACGATCAGAACCCGGAAATCTGCGCGAAGGTTCCCACTATGCCGAATTTCTTCTCCGTGTTCAATGAAGGAGAGCGCTGGTGTGCGCTGATGGAGTGCGAGACAGCGGCGGACCTGAATGAACTGACCACCTCCGGCAGAATTCGGGAATTGATTCGGGTGAATGAAGCCCTGCACGAGAAGCGGTTCTCTCAGGTGGCAGATATGGTGTGCCAGCGCGGGGCGAAGGCAGTCATGCTGGCAGGTCCCAGTTCCTCTGGAAAGACCACATCCGCTCACCGCCTTGCGACCCAACTGCGGGTGCACGGAAAAAAGCCAATCCTCATGAGTTTGGACGACTATTACATTGACCGGGATAAAATCACTCCGGGCCCGGATGGCAAGCTGGATTTGGAGCACATCAATACCATTGACGTGGCCCTGTTCCGGCAGAATATGGCACATCTGCTGTCAGGGGAGAGCGTGGAGCTGCCCAGCTTCAATTTCATTACCGGACACCGGGAGTGGAAGGGGAAGGTACTGACGCTGACAGAGGATTCCGTGATCATCGTTGAGGGCCTGCACGGATTGAATCCCGTTATGCTCCCGGAAAATGTAGACAAATCCCTGATTTTCCGACTGTATGTAAGCCCTCTGCTGCCCCTGAATCTGGATGATCACAACCGCATCCCCACCAGCTATCTTCGGCTGCTGCGGCGGATCGTACGGGATTATGAAACTCGCGGCGCGTCGGTGCAGCACACCCTGGCTATGTGGGACAGCGTGCGCAGGGGAGAGCAGCGGTGGATCTATCCCTATCAGGAGAATGCGGACGTGATCTTCAACAGTTCTACCTTGTATGAGCTGGCGGTGCTGAAAAAGCACATTTTCCCCCTGCTGACGGCTGTGCGCCCAGAGGATGAATGCTACGATGAGGTCCGTAACATTGTCAAGATCCTCAATTACATCCAGGAAGCGGACGTGGACGATGAGATCCCGCCCACCAGTCTGGTGCGGGAGTTTATCGGCGGAAACACCTTTTACCGAACATAAAATTTCAGCCCGGAAGCAACGCTTCCGGGCTGTCTGCGCATTTATCAGTTGATTTTTACATTCTCCCACAGGGTGTTCAGATAGCTGAGGGTGTCGCTGTCCAGATTTTTGTAGGCCAGTTTGTTGTATTCCCCGGCGAAGCTGCCCAGCTCGGGATACAGGACCTCCATCGCTTCTTCGCCCATTTCCTCAATATAGCCGTCGTTGGTGTAGACGATGCTGTTGGGAGAGGCGTAGTAGGTATACTCGGCGTTGGCCACGGCAGGCTCCTCGGAGAGCATATAGTTGATGAAGATTTCCGCCAGCTCCTTGTTCTGGGCGCAGGAGGGAATGCACATGGCATCCACATAGAAGTTGGTGTTCTCGGGATAGTAGAACTGCAGATCCACATTGTCTGCCTGTGCATCCACCATGGTGAAGTAGTCACCGGCGTAGTAAGCGCCCACGGCGGCCTCACCGGACTCCATCATGTTGAAGATCTCGTCCATGACGTAGCTCTTGACAAGGGGACGCTGGGCCAGCAGCTCATCGTAGGCCTTGTCCCAGCCAGCCTTATCCGTAGTGTTCACGTCGATGCCCAGCTTATACATGGCGCTACCAAAGGCATCCCGGGAGTTGTTGAACTGAAGCACCTTGCCGGCGTACTTCTCATTCCACAGCAGATCCCATCCTCCGATATCAGCTTCGTCAACCACATTGGCATCGTAGATCACACCCACGATGCCGTAGGTGTAGGGGATGGAATACTGGTCATCCGGGTCATAATAAAGGCCCTTGAAGGTATCCTCGATATACTGATAGTTGGGGATGTTGTCAAAGTTCAGGGGCAGCAGCAGGCCCTCCTGGGCCATTCTGGCGATCATGTAGTCGGAAGGAATGATTACGTCATAGCTGACAGCACCGCTGGAGATCTTGCTGTACATATCCTCGTTGGAGGCAAAGGTGGAATAGTTGACGGTGACCTTTTCACCATAAGTCTCCTGATACCACTTTTCAAATTCCCGGACGGTGTCGAAGGAGCCTTCGCTGCCGTCGGAAATGTATTCGCCCCAGTTGTAAACGTTCAGGGTCAGGCCTTTTTTGCCGCCGCAGCCGGTCAGGCACAGGCCAACCAGTAAAACAGCAATCAGGCACAGGGAAATCCATTTTTTCATATCGTTTCCTCCATTTTTCTCTTCCAGGGTAATTTATTTTGCTTCATCCTTTTCGTCTACGAAATTGCTGATCAGCAGCAGTCCCAGGGTGACAAAGAAGATGATAGTCGCCAGAGCGTACATTTTCGGAGTCACGGTCTTCTTGGTCATGCCGTAGATCCGAATAGGCAGGGTTTCAAAGCCGTTGCCGGAGGTAAAGTAGCTGATCACGAAGTCGTCCAGAGACAGGGTAAAGGCCATGATGGCCCCAGTGATGATACCGGGAAGAATTTCCGGCAGCTCCACCTTGAAAAAAGCGCCCATGGGGGTGCAGCCCAAGTCCATAGCAGCCTCGGGCAGAGACTTGTCCATCTGCCGCAGCTTGGGAAGGATCTGCAAGATCACATAGGGCAGGCAGAAGGTGACGTGGGCAATCAGCATCGTGACGAAATTCAGACTGGTGGACGCGCCGAACAGCCTGCCTACGAAAACGAACATCAGCATCAGAGAAATGCCGGTGATGATATCCGGGTTGGTCATGGGGATATCCGTTACCGTGTTCATGACTGCTTTGTACCATTTGGTGCGGATCTTATTGATGCCAACAGCTGCGGCGGTCCCCATGACGGT
Organism: Eubacteriales bacterium; assembly: GCA_030539285.1. GTDB lineage: Bacteria > Bacillota > Clostridia > Oscillospirales > Oscillospiraceae > Faecousia. The sequence goes on along the minus strand of JAUNSH010000021.1, from coordinate 41,204 downwards.
AGAAATCGCCGTGGCAGAAGCGGCCAAAATCAGGGTATTGCGCACAGCCTCCAGGGTATTGCGGTCATTTAGCAGCTCCCGGTACCATTTCAGAGAGAAACCGGAAAACACAGAAAGGCTCTTTGATTCGTTAAAGGAGAACACCAGCAGCACCAGAATGGGAGCGAACAGAATTGCGAACACGATGCCGCTGTAAATTTTGGCGGATGTTTTCATTCCTCGTCACCTCCGTACACATACCGAGCGGTAACATATTTGACCAAGGCCATGCACACCAGCAGGATCAGCATCAGGATAAAGGCGATGGCGGCGGCAAAGTGCAAATTATTGGCAACATACTGTCCTTCGATGGCGTCGCCGATCAGGAAGAACTTGCCATTGCCCAGCTTCTGGGAAATGTAGAAGGTGCTGATGGATGGGATCAGAACCATGGTGATGCCGGAGATCACACCGGGCATACTGAGCGGGATGATCACCCGGCGCAGAACAGAAAGACTGCCGCAGCCCAGATCCCGGGCCGCTTCCAGCAGCCGGTTATCCAGCTTGGCAAGGATCGAGTAGATGGGCAGCACCATATAGGGGAAATAGTCGTAGACCATGCCGATGATAACGGCGGCTTCTGTGCCGATGATGTGCACCATGCCGATACCCAGCGCGGAGAGGAAGCCGTTCAGAATGCCGGTGTCCTGCAAAATGGTCATCCAGGCGTAGGTGCGGATCAGGAAGTTCATCCACATGGGGATCATAATGAGCGTAACCATGGTCTTCTGGGTCCGTTCCTTGGCCCGTGCCATGATATAGGCAATGGGGTAGCCCATCAGCAGGCAGATAATCGTGGAAATCACCGCCAGCTTGACCGAGCGCATGAAGATCAGAAGGTAAGTCCTGACCTCCACGGAGGTGCCATCCTCCTGCACAATATTGCTGGTGGCAGTGAAGAAGCGGGTCACATTCTCGGTGGTAAAGGCAAACTGGTTATCCGTAAAGGCGTAGTAGGCAATGAAAGCCAGCGGGACCACCACAAACAGAAAGGACCACACAGAGTAGGGGGCCAGCGCGGCCCGGTAGGCATTCTGGGGATGCCTGCGTTTCGCGGTACTCATTCTTCCTCCTCACCTCCGGGATTGGACAGCTCGTCCAGTTCATTGGAGAAGGAGGAGTAGTCGCCGAACATACCGGAATACTTGGACTTCTTCATGATATGGATGGCATCCGGTTCCAGATAGATGCCGATATGGGCGCCCTCTTCCACTGGGTCAGTGGTCTGGATCATCCACTTAAAGCCGTCGATATCTACAATGGCCTCATTGTGAACGCCCATAAAGGTAACGGAGGTCACGATGCCCTGCAGAACGCCTGGTTCGGGCTTCACGATGTCTACGTCTTCCGGACGGATGACCACATCCACAGGCTCGTTGGGAGCAAATCCGGTGTCCAGACAATCGAAAATCTGACCGCCGAAGCGCACCTTGTAATCCGCCAGCATCACGCCGTCCACGATATTGCTCTCACCGATGAAGTCGGCGACAAAGGCGTTGACAGGCTCGTTGTAAATGTCCTGGGGGGTGCCGATCTGCTGGATCTTGCCCTCGCTCATGACCACGATGGTGTCGGACATGCTCAGGGCTTCCTCCTGGTCGTGGGTGACAAAAATGAAGGTGATTCCAGTGGATTTCTGGATTTTTTTCAATTCCTGCTGCATATCCTTGCGCAGCTTCAGATCCAGTGCGCCCAGCGGCTCGTCCAGCAGCAGGACCTTGGGTTCGTTGACCAACGCCCGGGCGATGGCCACACGCTGCTGCTGACCACCGGACAGGCTGGTGACACGGCGGTGGGCAAAGCCAGACAGCATGACCATGTCCAGCATTTTTTCTACCTTTTCCTTGATATCCTGCTTCGGCAGCTTCCGCTCCCGCAGGGGGAAGGCTACGTTCTCGAACACATTCAGGTGGGGGAACAGAGCGTATTTCTGGAATACGGTGTTGACGTTGCGCTTATGAGGGGGCACGTCGTTGATGCGGTCACCCATAAAGATCACGTCGCCCTGGTCAGGGTATACGAAGCCGCCGATGATCCGCAGCGTGGTGGTTTTCCCGCAGCCGGAGGGGCCGAGAAGGGTAATAAATTCATTGTCATGGATGTCAAGACTAATGTTGTCCAGCACCATTTCACCGTCAAAGGCCTTGGAGATGTTTTTCAGTTCGATAATTTTATTCATTTATCGTTCCTTCTTTCCCGTATTTTGGCATAAAGAAAAAGCGGTACGCCGAGCATCGGCATACCGCTTGTGTCATTTCTGCAACGCCCTCTCAGGAAAACCGGACAAAGACAATACGAAATCCGAAAAGGTTCGACAAATTTCGCATCCGGCAGCGCAGAAAGGGAATCGCGTCCGAATCAGATCAGAGTCTATATAGCAAAGATTACTTTTACTACTCTTATTGATCATTTCACAAGTTTATGCCATGGGGCATGATCGGTTTATAGTAACCAACTTATAAAACTGAGCTTTTAACTCAATCAATAAGGCAACAGAAGTTGCCAAACCGCTTAAGGGCGGTCTTCGGCATTCGACCCGGCTGTCCGTATGGCCTTAGCCGGCTTTGGACCGGCGGTCGCAGTATCTTGCTTTGGAAAGACTCTTTCCAATTGAGACGGGTCCATTATAACACAATTCGACCGCAAGTCAATATGGAAAAAGGATAAAGATTTGTATAAATAGTGTAAAATCAGGCGCAATTTGCACAATATGTTCATCAAATGCTGAAAAATCCACAATACCTGTTGACACGGTGGTGCTCTTAGTGTATCATGTCAGAGTAATTTAATACCGACAAACGAAGTTCTTAGGGGAATGGCGCAAGCCTGCCGAAGGAGTAACACTCTCAGGTGCCTGATATCAGGTGGGGACTAAGAATGGATGTGGCTCTGGAGAATCCCGGATAATGGGTACCGAAGGTGCAAGGCTGCAAATGCCGAATCTCTCAGGTAAAAGGACAGAGTAAGCCCGTTTCCTAATTGGCAGGGGAAGCGCGCTTTCTTTTCGCTGGAGCAGTTGCGTCCAGCGATTTTTGTTTGTCAGAAAGAGGTCAAAAAATGGAAGCAATCGTAACGCAGATCGTGGCAGCAGTCAATGACGTCCTTTGGAACAAGTGCCTTGTGCTCCTGTTCCTGCTTCTGGGCAGCGGTGTATATTTCTCCATCCGCACCCGGTTTGTGCAGATCCGAAAGTTCCGCGAGGGTATGCGCAGAGTCTTCGGCAACATCAAGCTGGTAGGCGAGGGTGCCGGCAAGGAGGGCATGAGCTCTTTCCAGGCACTGGCAACAGCCATCGCGGCCCAGGTCGGCACCGGCAACATTGCCGGCTGCGCCACGGCTCTGGCCTCCGGCGGCCCCGGCGCGATCTTCTGGATGTGGGTGTCCGCATTCTTTGGTATGTCCACCATTTACGGTGAGGCGGTACTGGCACAGAAGTATAAGCAGACCAACGAAAACGGTGAGGTGACCGGCGGCCCAATCTATTACATCAAGGCAGCTTTTAAGGGCAAACTGGGCAGTTTCATGGCTGGGTTCTTTGCTGTCGCCATTACCCTTGCCTTGGGCTTCATGGGCAACATGGTGCAGTCCAATTCCATCGGTGATGCATTCCACACCGCTTTTGGCGTTCCCAAGGAAGTGATTGGCGTGATCATTGCCGCTGTGTGCGCCTTTATTTTCCTGGGCGGTGTCAAGCGGATCGCTGCGGTCACGGAAAAGCTGGTGCCCATTATGGCCGTCTTCTACATCCTTGGCTCACTGGTGGCCATCATTATGAATGCCGGGAATATCCTGCCCGCGTTCAAGGCGATTTTTGTGGGCGCGTTCAATCCCCAGGCAGTTCTGGGCGGCGCACTGGGCGTTACCGTCAAGGAGGCCATGCGGTTTGGCGTGGCCCGGGGCCTGTTCTCCAACGAAGCCGGTATGGGTTCCACCCCTCACGCCCACGCGCTGGCCAAGGTGGCCAAGCCCCAGGATCAGGGCGTTGTGGCAATGATCGGCGTGTTCATCGATACCTTTGTGGTGCTGACCATGACCGCTCTGGTCATTCTGACCTCCGGCGTTCTGGGCACTGTGGGCGCGGACGGTGAGCTGCTCAGCGGCACCGCATTGGCTCAGGCGGCCTTCAACCATTCCTTCGGCGGCTTTGGCAACGCGTTTGTAGCCATCTGCCTGCTGTTCTTCGCTTTCTCCACCATCATCGGCTGGTATTTCTTCGGTGAATCCAACGTAAAGGCCCTGTTCAAGGGAAAGAAAGCCGCCCGGGTGGTCTATGGTGTTATTGCGCTGGTCTTCATCGCTGTCGGCTCCTTCCAGAAGGTTTCTCTGGTGTGGGACATGTCTGATATGTTCAACGGTCTGATGGTCATTCCCAACCTTCTGGCGGTTCTGGCTCTCAGCGGCGTAGTGGCAAAGTTTGCCAAGGATGAAGACAATCTGACGGGCGAATAAACAGTAATTGCGCCGGGAATGAATTTTCCCGGCGCAATTTTTATCGGAATGGGTTGAAATAGCGTCCGCCGTTCAGGTAGGTCAGCGTCAGCGACAGCAGCATCAGCGCCGCGCAGATCAGCATACAGGCAACGTCCATCTTGGAGAAGGGGCGGCCTGAATACCAGGTGCGCTTTTTCGCCTTGCCGAAGCCCCGCAGTTCCATGGCGTTGGAAATGGTCTCGATGCGCTCCATGGAGGACAAGATCAAAGGGATCAGAATGGAGCTGGCGGCTTTCAATCGGTCGATCAGGCTGGCCTTCTTGCTCATTTCCGTACCCCGGGCCTGCTGGGCCAGGGAGATGTCCCGGTATTCCCGCTGAATATCCGGGATATAACGCAGAGCCAGTGCCACAGCATAGCTGATGCGGTAGCTGATGCCAATACGGTTCAGGGATGCGGCAAATTCGGAAGGATTGGTAGTGCACACGAACAGCAGAACAATGGGAATGGTGCAGGCGTTTTTCAGAATCACATTCAGGTGATAGAACAGCTGCTCCGCTGTCACGCTGTAGGGGCCTGCAATGTGGAACAGAACTGTCGTTGTACCATAGATGCTGGTTCCGTGCATGGGGCTGAACAGGAAGATCAGAATGTTGTTCATCACAATGTAAACACACATGATCCCCAGCGTGACGGAGATATCCTTCAGTTTCAGCCTTGCAATTCGGAACAGAACCACGGCGGCGACGGTCATCACCACCAGCAGCGGCGTATAGAAGCTGGTCATGGCAGCCAGTGTCCATAGGATCAGGCACACCAGCTTGCAGGCGCCGGTGAGCCGGTGAATAGGGGAGGGGCGGTCAATGTAGTTAAAGAGGTTGGTCATTTGCGCACCTCCCGGTCTCTGGCGATAAAGCGGCGGGTGAACTCCTCGGGATCGTCAATGCCGCACAGGGCGGACAGGTGGTAAAGGGAAGTCTCCTTCAAATGGGCTTCCGCCACAATTTCCGGGGAATTCAGTACCTCTGCCGCGGATTTGTCGGCGATGACCCTGCCGGCGTTGAAAACCACCGCCCGGGGAGTGTATTCCAGCATCAGGTGCATATCGTGGGTGATCAGTACAACCGTGATGCCCTGTTGGTTCAGTTCCTTCAGAAAATCCATGATCTCTGTGTAATGCTTCAAATCCTGACCGGCGGTAGGTTCGTCCAGCAGGATCATCTCCGGCTTCAGCACCAGAATAGAAGCGATGGTCACCCGCTTTTTCTGCCCATAGCTCAGGGCGGAAACGGGCCAGTTGCGGAAGGGGTACAGCCCACAGACTTTCAGGGTTTCCTCAACCCTTGGGCGGATCTCTTCTTCTGCTACTCCGCGATTTCGCAGCCCCAGCGCCACCTCGTCAAAAATCTGGGTTTTGGAGATCATCTGGTTGGGATTCTGCATGACATAGCCGATGTGATCGGCTCGTTCCTTGATGGAAAGGGTGTTCAGATCGATACCATTCAGTTCCAGAATGCCACTTTGGGCTTTCTCAAAGCCGCAGACTACCTTGGAGAAGGTGGACTTTCCCGCGCCGTTGGTGCCCACAATGCTGAGCATTTCTCCCTTGTGGACAGTCACACTGACGCCCCGCAGGGCATGGTGTCCTCCGTCATAGGTAAAATCAATGTTTTCCGCTCGAAGCAGCACTGGTGCAGCTTCACTGACTTCGGTATTGGGATGTTGCTCATACCAGCTGCGCACCTGCTCCTTCTGCACCTCAGTCAGAGTCAGCTCCGGGAGATAGGACGGGCGCATGTCTTTTGACAATTCAACGCCCGCGTATTTCAGGGCCGTGACATACAGGGGTTCCCGAATACCGCACTCGGGCAGCAGACCGGTGCAAAGAAGGGAGTCCGGGTCACCGTTATAGCGAATGTGTCCGTCTTCCATCAGAATAATGCGGTCAACCGGGCAATATAGTACATCTTCAACCCGGTGTTCGATGATAATGACGGCGCATCCGGTCCGCTTTTGGATCTCGTCGATGAGAACGATGGCTTGTTTGCCTGTGGCGGGATCCAAATTGGCAAGGGGTTCGTCGAACAGCAAAACGTCCACGTTTCCCACCATGACACCGCCTAAGCCAACCCGCTGCTTCTGCCCGCCGGAAATCTCATGGGGCGCGTGGTTCAGTACCTGTTTAACGTCCACCAGTTCCGCGATACGCTCCACGGTGTCATGCATAGGACCAATGGGCACGCAGTCATTTTCCAGCGCAAAGGCGATATCCTCCGCCACGGTCAGGCCGATAAACTGTCCGTCGGAATCCTGTAAGACGGTTCCGACTGTCTGAGAAAGTTCAAACAAGCCCTGATCCTTCGCGTTTTTGCCGCCAATGGTCAGGCTGCCGGTGGATTTTCCTGGGTAGGAATTGGGCACAAGGCCGTTGATGCAGTGGGCGAGGGTGGACTTGCCGCAGCCAGAAGGCCCGGCGATCAGCACCTTCTCACCCTTGTAGATGTCCAGATCGATATGGTACAGGGTCGGCTCCGCCTGGGCGGTATACTGGAAGCCGAAGTCCTGAAAACGGATAATGGGTTCCTTCTCCAATGGGGATTCCTCCTGACGAACAAAGGCAGGCGGTTGCGCCTGCCTTTTAAATGCTGTAAATTATTCCCTGGTCAGGCTGCCGGCCTTGGTCTTGGTGGCGGCATAGGCGACGCACAGCAGGCTGCCAACAATGGCGGTGGTAACGGCGTTGGCAATAGCGGCCATCAGGCCCTGGGCGATCAGCTTGTCCCAAGGCTCACCCATCATGTACACATCCAGCACAGGAGCGACGGCCAGCCAGCAGATCAGATGGCACACCAGCTGAGAGATGTTGAACTTGATCAGGCCCTTCTTGCCCAGCTCGCCTTCTTCCATCTTCAGGGTCTTGGCGGCAAGACCCATCAGCAGGCCGAACACGCCGGACGCGATGACCCAGCTCCACCACACACCCCAGCCGTAGCTGAAGTCGATGAGGGTATGTCCGATCAGGCCGACCAGAGCACCGGCGACGGGACCGTAGACAACCGCAAGGAATGCCAGCAGGCCGTACTGCACAGAGATACTGGTGTTGGGCACAGGACTGGGGATGGCGACAAAGCGGCCCAGCACAAAGAACAGGGCAGCGCCGATGCCGATGGCAACGATGGTTTTCACAGAAAATTTCTTCATGATTTCTACCTCCATAGATTTTTCTATTCAGGCATAAATGCCAAAACAGCTTTTTATCAGAAGCCCTTGAAAGGCTCAATACGGATACGCCAGGAATTGCCGGTGCCGATGTTGTAAGCCCGGGCAAAGCTGCCCTGATTGATGGCAACGGCAACACAGTCCAGACTGTTCACATAGGCCAGGGCTTCACCGACATAGACATCGGCAAAGCTTTTTGCAAACTGAATAATATTGCGGTAGACGCAGCGGGTGTCGTTCTCAATCGTGATGCTCACCCGGTCGCCATAGGCAGTACCGGTTTGCAGGAACAGCGTCCGGGGAATGTTGGTCCAAAGACTGCCGAACCGCACATCCAGCACGTCGATGGTACCGCACACGGCGTTCCCCTCCAGCCGTGGCTCGATGATGGGAAGCCGGACCAGAGAATCGATATCCCGGACAGGACCGACCTGAGAAAAATCAATGATGCCGCTGGCCAGCCGCGCGCCGGTGTAGGCGTAAACGTCCCGGCCGTGGAAGGTATAGCTTTCTCCGGAACGGGGAAGGCGGTTCACATTTTCATCGATCTCACGAACCTCCTCGATCCCATCAAACCGAATGACGTGAGTCAGGGTTCCGTTGTCCGGGGTGACAATATAATGTCCGCTGGCGGTTTTGACCACAACGCTCTTTCGGTCAGAGCCAACGCCGGGATCGACCACAGACACAAACACCGTCCCCTGGGGCCAGTAGCGGATGGTTTGGATCAGGCGGTAGCTGGCTTCCCATATATTGTAGGGTGTGATGTCGTGGGTCAGATCGTGAATGTTCAGCTGCGGATGGACAGAGTAGGCAACGCCGTACATGGCACTGACCGCACCGTCGACCAGACCGAAGTCCGTCTGAAATACCAGATGATTCATGCTGTATGCCTCCTGAGAATCTATAGCTTCATTATATCTTTTGCGCCGGGATTGTCAATGGGAAACATTATTTTCCTATTCCATGATTGCATTATAAGACGGTCCATGGTACAATATGAAAAAAGGAGGATTCTTATGAAAAGAAAAGTGGAAGCATTTGACTATGCAGGCCTTATCTGCAAGGCTCTGAGTAAGGGCGTGCTGCTGACGACCCGCTCCGGTGACCGGGTGAATACCATGACCATCGGCTGGGGTAAGATCGGCATTGAATGGGGGAAGCCTGTTTTTATCGCCTACGTGCGGGAAAGCCGTTATACGAAGCAGCTTCTGGAGGGATCCGGCGAGTTTACGGTGAATGTGCCCCTTACCGATGACCACCGGGAAATTCTGGGCTACTGCGGAACGAGATCCGGCCGGGACACCGACAAAATTCGGGACAAGGGTCTGACGATTGTGGATTCTGATGTGGTGTCCGCTCCCGGAATTGTCCAGTTCCCGCTGACCCTGGAGTGCAGGGTGATCTACCGGCAGGAGCAGGATATCTGCCAAATGCCCCAGGACGTAATTGACAGATTCTATCCGCCATTTGGAGAGAAGAAGGCCCCGGATATGCACACCGCGTTCTATGGAGAGATCGTGAACGCCTATCTGATCGAACAGGATTGATACGGAACAAGCCGCTGCCCTTTGCAGCGGTTTTGTTTTGCGATAGGTTTCCCGGTAAAATACATCTGATACCAGTTTTTAATAAAACGGTTGAAAACCGTTTTATTAGGCTGCTGTCTAAGCGGCCAGCGGCGTAGCCGCTAAAAAACGCAGTCCAGACATTTCTCGCCGCCGTCGTCGGCCTGCGAAGAATTCGTAGGATAAAATGGTGTCAACCATTTTATCGAGAAATAGTATGATTCGCTGGACGGGCGGATTATTTTCAAAAGTTTTGTCAAAATTACCAGTAGCGGGCTGTAAAAACCACCGGCAATCAGCAAAGCGCAAGAATTGTCGAAATTTGCAAAATTCCTGTAGCGGTTCTGGGCAGGATATGCTATAATGGGCCCGTTGGTTTCTATCGCATTGCATTTCATTCTAATACTGTAGTTTTGCTGTAGCGTTGAGATGGAGGAGAGATAATACCATGTCGAACAACAATGTCACGCCGTCCGAATTCTTCAATCCGGATACGCAGGTCGCGCATCTCGGATTGATTGCTTGTCCTGGCGCAGAGGAGCTGGCCAACCTGATCGATGGTCACCTACGTACATGGGCAAGGGAAGTTGGCATTGAGAAGGATACGTTTATTATTGAGTGCGCCTGCCCCCGGTTTCAGAGCGGCGACGCAAAGGGCCTGGTTAAGGAGTCCGTTCGCGGCGACGATATTTTCTTTGTCGTGGACCCCGGTAATTACAGCCTGACCTATAATCTGTTCGGTCAGGAAAATCACATGTCGCCCGATGACCACTTTGCCAATCTGAAGCGTCTGATTCAGGCAGTGGCCGGCAGGGCCCACCGTATGACAGTCATTATGCCCAGCCTGTACGGCGGACGGCAGCACCGGCGTGTTGCCAGGGAGAGTCTGGACTGCGCTGTCGCTTTGCAGGAGCTGCAGAGCATGGGTGTGCAGAATATCATTACCTTTGATGCCCATGATCCGCGGCTGATGAACGCAGTGCCGTTGATGAGCTTTGATAATGTGATGCCCACCTATCAGGTGCTCAAGACGCTTCTGCGGCATATGCCGGAACTGAGCTTCGATAAGGATAGTTTTATTGTTATCAGCCCGGATGAGGGCGCCATCAACCGGAATATGTATTTCTCCAGTGTTCTGGGCTGCAATCTGGGCATGTTTTATAAGCGCCGGGATTATACCCGGGTGGTAAACGGCCGCAATCCCATCGTTGCCCATGAATACTTGGGTGAGAGTGTGGAAGGAAAGACCGTCTTCATTGCTGACGACATCATTGCCTCCGGAGAGAGCATGCTGGAGGTTGCCGGAGAGCTGAAAAAGCGCGGCGCAAAGCACATTATCGCCAACGCCACCTTCCCGCTTTTCACCAGCGGCGTAGACAAGTTTGACGAAGCAGTGAGTGCCGGTATCCTTACCGCTGTGCTGGGCACCAACCTGACCTATCGGAAGCAGGAGCTGCTGAGCCGTCCGTGGTACTTTGACGTGGACTGCTCCAAGTACTGCGCCTACTTCGTGGCTGCCATTAACCACGAAATGAGCGTTTCCTCCATCTGCGACCCCATCAAAAAGATCGAGGCCCTGCTGAAGAACCGCTGATATCCCCGCTATGAATGACTGCCTCCTGTCCTGAGCTGGAACGGGAGGCAGTTTTTTTGCAGTTTGATGGCGTTATCCCTCCAAGCCGCAGATAGCGTGGTTGGATATGGCGTCCAGCCAGAAAAACAGTTTTTCCGCTTCCCGAACCTGGATCATCCCCGCCAGCTCCGGGCAGTCTGGGTAAATCTTCATAAACAGGTCGGGCAGATTCTGAAATATATCAGGAGCATACGACAGTGTTCGGCGGTCATTGTAAACCGCGCCGTAGAGGATCTGAGCTTCCACAAGGTCTTGAAACATGTGACTGCCATAGCTCAGTTCCGGCATATACCCCGCCCGGCTGTCAGAGACTTCACAGACCGCGGAAAAATTGGAAATACTGCGGAAGGTGACGGGGACACCCAGCTCCGGAGAGGAGGTGCCCACCCGTCCCGGGGTCATCAGCAGCAGGTTCTTTCCACTGCCCTTGTAGAAATCGTTGACGGCTTCCACCGCCTGAACTACCTGATATTTCTTCGGATAGGGGTACTGATAATACAGTACCGGGTCGATCTGTACCACCACATCCAGTTTCCGCTTGCAGGAGCTGCCCATGGCGGAATCCACGATATCGAAAAATATCTGCCTGGGCTTTAACATCTTCAAATCGACGGCTTCTCCGGGTTTACTCTGGTATAGTGGCCTGCATTGCAGCAGATTCACCACGAAATCTCCCTCCGGGTCCAGATTCACGGCGAATTCGATGTCCACTGGATTCCCGTATACCCGTTCCAATGTTTTCAGCAGCTTCTGCATCAGACTGGTAAAGGGCTTTGTTTCCAACAGCTTCTGGCAGCTGACGAACCAGACCTCCCGGCGTCTGCCGATCTCCCGCAGCCGCGATTCCGCTTCGCCGTCCCGTTCCAGAACCATTTTTTTGTACCACTGGGGAAGGGTCGGCACCAATGCATCCAGCGGTACTTCCGCAAGACAGTTGCTGCCGCAGTCCAAAAGGTCGATATTTCGCTGGGAATATTTGTGCTTCTGCTCCACGGTAGTCAGCATGGTCACGCCGGGCCTGTCCAGATTGGCAAGCCTGGGATAATCCTCTTTGGTGCGGTCCACGGCTTTGGTGCCAAGACCCATGACGATCCGCAGCATCCCTGCGCCGGGATCCATATCGGGCATCCACTTGTAGGCGCTGTGGCTGTAGCCCACGCCGGCGGCACAGGGCATGAAGAATTTTCCGTAATAAGAACCGGACACCCGCTGCACCAGAATGGCCATTTGCTCGTCTTTTTTGTCCAGGCCACGCATCCGGCGGTATTCCAGGGCGGATACATCCATGGTGCTGGCATAGACCTGCCGAACGGCCTGCTCAAAGGCTTCCAGACGCTGCTCCGGGCTTCCCTGATTGACGCAGAAAACCGACTCATATTTTCCGGCAAAGGCGTTGCCGAAGCCGTCCTCCAAAAAGCTGGAGGAACGTACAATAAAGGGATTCTGCCCGAAGTATTCCAGCACGTCCACAAACCGTTCCCGGATCTTGGCCGGGAACGAACCATGCAGCAGATGCTCCCGCAGTTCCGCGGCCGCGCTGAAATACCCCTCCGGGGAACGCTGGCGGATCCGAAGCTTCCAGTCGCCATTGGACACGATGTAGGTGTAGAACACGTCGGAGCCGATGAAGAAGGAGTCGTGGGGCTCATCGTGTTCCGCGTATTCCGGAAGCTCTGTTTCTGCGATCTTTCGGGCGAGGAGCATACCGCAGGCTTTGCCGCCAATGGCACCGCTGCCGATCATCCGCTCCCGCAGGGCGAAGTAGTCCTCCGGGCGGAAGTATTTTTCCACCAGCGCTTTCAGTCGGCTGTCCTTGGTCATGGTGCTGCGGATGATCAGATCCTGAGTTTCCTTGGTAAAGCAGCCCTGGGCATACTGCATTTTCGCCATGGAGAAGAATCGGTCATGGCTGTCGAAGTTCTGGTCCTGGCTGTTTTTTGCTAATCTTTGCTGGATCTGATAATAATGGCTCATGCCGACGCCATCGGACACTACGGAAAAATCCTTCATGCCTTTTTTCAGACAGTGTGGCAGGAACATCTGCTCGGAATACCGGTTCCACACCTTCATGGGGTGCAGATAGATGTACTTTTCATTGGAATAGACGTTCAGCAAAAGCTGGGTAGTATCCCGGATCCGCGCCACGGCATCGAAGGAATGCCGCCCACGGATCAGGGGGAAATAGGCTACGGTGTCCAGTTCAAACAGGTAGGGGCAGGTCACCCGGAAGAAATTGCCCATCATCAGATCTGTGTACCATACGGACTGAAGCTCTGACAGGCAGTCGAACACATAGAAGGCATCCCGGCCCTGCCGGGTAATCTCCTCGTGGATCGCCACGGTAAAGGCCTCAAAGCCCTCATCCGGGTCAAAGCGCCGCACTTGAACGCCGCTCAGATCCTGCAGTACCGGACCGTGCTGGGCAAAGCGGATATAAATGACGTTTCTGCCATCAGCAACGGCCTGCCGGGCAAAAGGCTCGGCAAAGGTTCGGAATTCCTCCAATTCCGATATTTGCCAGACCACATTGTCCCCAAGACGGATGTTGTCCAGAACCTCATCCATCTGGGGAAACCCACTGAGAATCTTATCAAATGCCGCCATACCATCTGCCTCCCGACAAAAAAGCAGGGCAGCGAAGCCTGGAACTTCGCTGCCCTACAGGATAAATTTATGATACCATGATTTCCGGGCAAAATCAAGAGGAAAGGCTGTTCAGAATCATTCCGGCCACCACGACAGCAATGCCCAGCAGCCCGGTGGGGGTGGGGAGGGAATCGTGAAGGAACAAGATGCCTCCCAGCAGAGTAAACAAAACCTCACCGGCCTGAGTTGCTTCGATGACTGCCAGCTGTTTCGGATTGTGTCTGACCAGATTTGTGGCTTCAAAGAACAGCAGTGTAGCAACGACGCCAGAAAACACAGCGACACTCAGGGACTGAACGATTTGTCCGGAAGAAGGGAGTCCGTGGGTGACTGCGGCATAGACTGCGCACAGAATCCAGAAGGGCATACTGCACAGGGTCATGCCAAAAACACGCTGGGTGGTTGAAAAACCAGCAGGGCAGAGGGCCATCATCTTCCGATTTCCCAGCGGATAGGAAATACCGGCAATGAGGATCAGTGCCAGCGCCTTCAGGGAACCGCCGGCGTTCATATTTTCCAGATGAGGAAGCTGAAGCAGAAAGATTCCTACCAGAATGACCCCGGAAAACAAGAGATTCTTCACCGGGATCTTTCCGCCGAACAGGGGTGTCAAAAGCACACCTGCTACGATGGTGATCTGCCAGGTAGCGGCGACGAACCAGGATTCTCCATAGCAGGAGGCCATGGAGAGCGGCGCATAGAACAGGCCGAAGCCCACGGTACTCCAAACCAGCCAGGACACAGGATGGGTGAGGATCTCCTGAAAAATGGCCTGAACGGCCTTTTGTTTTTTCAGAATCAGCCAGAGCATGGGAAGCATGAACAGATACCGCAGGGAAGCGCCCCACAGCCAGTATCCCCCGCCCAGATTCATACTTCGGTTCAGAATAAAGGTCAGCGCGAAAAACATAGAAGCCAGCAGTCCGTACAGCAGCGCTTTTTTCATGTACATACCTCTTTCCGGCGCACCGGCAACAATTTGTCCGGGTGCGTTTTTTACTCTTTCTTATATCATGAAGAATCGAAAAATGCAAGTTTCAATTTCAAAAGTTCATGTACGATCCGGAAGAATGTGATGACAGGGGAGCAAATACGCTGCCGTGACGTTTGAATTTAGGTAAAGTGTGCATTAAAAAGTAATTTTTTTGTAAAAATGCACAAATTTAGAATCGAAGTCAGACAGAGCAACTGCCATAGCGACAAAATCGTGAATCTAAAAAAGAAAGTGCTTGCAAAACGAAAACAGCGTGCTATAATGAAGCCAATCAAAACTACGAACGGGGCAATGGAGTCACCCGCGCAGGATATGCGCGGTGTGACTCTTTTTTGTTCCTGCGTTTTCGTTATGGGGCCCAACATCATGACAAGGCGAAGCGCGGCGTGTTTTGATGAATCCTGTTAAAGTGAGGGTTTCCTATGAAAAAGGTAAGAAAGGTTGTTTCTCTGTTTCTGACCGCCGTCCTGTTGACCAGCATGATGGCCGGTTGTTCCTCCAGCGCGCAGACCGCCGCGGCAGGTACTCCCGCCACTGACAGCGCTGCCCCTGCCGCCGCCTCCGGTGCGGAAGACAAGGTGATCCGCGTAGGCGTTATCTGCGCCATGACCGGCGGCTCCGCCATTTACGGCGAGGGCGCTCAGAATGCCGTGGATATGGCTGTTGAGGAAATCAATTCCAGTGATTCTGAATATAAGATCGAGATCGTCAACGGCGGCAAGATCGCCGACGATGCCAAGGACGCCAAGCAGGCCATGAACGCCTACAATAAGGTCATGGCAGACGGCCCCGAGGCTCTGGTC
Source organism: Eubacteriales bacterium (assembly GCA_030539285.1). GTDB lineage: Bacteria > Bacillota > Clostridia > Oscillospirales > Oscillospiraceae > Faecousia. The sequence continues at coordinate 25,871 of JAUNSH010000021.1, read as the reverse complement.
GGCAGCTTCTTCTCCTCCGTCACCCTGCCTATGGCTGAGCAGGCCGCCAAGGATGGTATGCTGCTGCTGGCCACCGGCGCTACCAACTCCGCCGTTACTCTGAAGGGCGACACGATTTTCCGTAACTGCTTCATCGACCCCTATCAGGGCAAGATGGCTGCTCTGTTCGTCAAGGGCAAGGGCCTGACCAAGGTTGCCGTGATCTATGCCAAGGATGACGACTATTCCAACGGCCTGAAGGATGCCTTTATTGAGAACTGCGAATCCAATGGCATTGAGGTCGCTTACGTGGGTGAGTGCATGACCACCGATACCGACTTCAGCTCCCAGACTGCGCAGGCTGTGGCCTCCGGCGCGGAGTTCCTGTATTACCCCTGTTTCCTGGACACCGTGCCTCTGTTCGTGGGCGCTGCCCGTAACGCAGGCTTTACCGGCATCATCATGGGCGGCGACGGCTGGGATGGCTCCGATACCACCGGCCTTGCGGACAAGTTTGAGGGCTGCTACTTCACCAACCACTACTCCAGCGAGGATACCGCTCCCGCGGTGGTGAACTTCGTGGAGAAGTTTACCGCCAAGTACGGCACTGAGAGCCTGAACGCCTGCGCTGCTCTGTACTACGACGCCATGTATATGCTGGTGGAAGCTGCCAAGAACGGCGGCGGCACGGATACCGCCAGCCTGGTTGCCGGCATGAAGGGTATGAGCTTCACCGGTGTGGGCGGCGACATCACCCTGGATGAAAACGGCGACGCTATCAAGAGCATCGTCTTCAATACCTACGTTGACGGCGAGGTAAAGTGGAGCGAGACTCTGGATGCCGACGGTAATCTGGTTTCCAGCGCCAGCTGATCTGTAAAAACAAAAAATGCGCGCGGCAGTGACCTGCTGCCGCGCGCCTAAGGTTACAAGGAAGGTGAATGGATTATGACAGCATCCCTATTTGTCCAGGGCCTCATTAACGGTCTGAACCAGGGGGCTATCTACGCGCTGATCGCTTTGGGCTACACCATGGTGTACGGCATCATCCGCATGATCAACTTTGCCCACGGCGACTTCATCATGATCGGCGCCTACACCCTGTTTTATACCATTCCGTTGATGGTAAATGCCGGAATGCCCGCCTGGATGGCCGTGATCATCGCCATTGTCGTCTGCGCTCTGGTGGGTGTGCTGGTGGAGATCCTGGCCTACAAGCCGGTGCGCAAGGCCGGTTCCATGTCCGCGCTGATCACGGCGCTGGCCATGAGTATTTTTCTGGAAAACCTGGCCATGGTGCTCTTTGGTGCCAAGCCCCACAATGTTCAGGCAATTTTCTCCCTGCCTACGGTGCGTATCGGCACCGTATCCCTGCCGCTGAATGTGCTGCTGACCATTGCAATCGGCCTGCTCATCATGCTGGCGATGCAGTTCTTTGTGAAGAAGACCAATCTGGGCAAGGCCATGCGGGCCGTTCCCCAGGACAAGGACGCCTCCACTCTGGTAGGCATTAACGTTGACAAGATCATCACCCTCACCTTTGCCATCGGCTCCGGCCTCGCGGCGGTAGCGGCGCTCATGTACTGCTCCACCTACCCCCGCGTCACCAACGACATGGGCTCCATGATGGGCATGAAGGCCTTCATTGCTGCGGTCCTTGGCGGCATCGGCGTTATCCCCGGTGCCATGTTGGGCGGCATTCTGGTGGGTCTGATTGAAATATTCGTAAAGCTCTTTGCCCCGGGCTGGTATGAGGCAGTCACCTACGGCACCCTGATCGTGATCCTGCTGGTGAAGCCCTCCGGCATTTTGGGTAAGAACGTGGGAGAAAAGGTGTAAGGAGGAAGGAACTATGAGTAAGAAAATTCGGGTTTCCTACCTGCTGAACGCCGTGGGTGTGGCACTGGTATTCGTGGTGCTGAGCATCCTGTTCTCCGCGGGTGTATTCGGAACTTCAACGACTTATATTCAGGGCATCTGCACCACCGCCTGCTATACCATTATTATGGTGGCATCACTGAACCTGGTGGTGGGCTTCATGGGTGAATTCTCTCTAGGCCACGCGGGCTTTGTGTCCGTGGGTGCTTATGCCTCCGCCATCGTCTCCGGCCTGCTCACCGGTAAGGGACTTCCGGATCTGGGCCTGTTTTTGGTGGCCCTGCTGGCCGGCGGACTGGCCGCCGGACTGATGGGGGTGCTGGTAGGCATTCCGGCTCTGCGGCTGCGGGGCGATTATCTGGCCATCGTTACCATGGCCTTTGCGGAGATCATTCGCGTCTGCTTCTGCAACTTCTCCATTACCGGCGGCGGCAAGACCATGAGCGGCATCCTGAAGCTGTCCACCTTCCCCCGGGCCTTCTGGGTCATGGTGGTCTGCGTGTCCATCATGTTCCTGTTCGTCAGAAGTAAGTTCGGGCGTACCATCCGAGCCATCCGGGAGGACTACATCGCCGCTTCCGCCTCGGGCATCAACGTTACCTTCTATAAGGTCATGACCTTTGCCGTTTCCGCCTTTTTCGCGGGCATCGGCGGCAGCATCTATGCCCACTACATGACGGCTATGATCCCCACCAACTTTAACTTCGCCTACTCGGCAGAGCTTCTGTCCGAGGTGATCATCGGCGGCACCGGTTCTCTCACCGGCTCCGTCATCGGCGCAGCTTTCCTCAGTGTTCTGCCGGAGGCTATGCGGGATTTTGCCACCTATCGGATGCTAGCCTACTCTGTGGTGCTGGTACTGGTCATGCTGTTCCGTCCCGGCGGGATTTTTGGCCACTGGGAGTTCAGTCTGACCCGGCTGCTGGGGAAGCTGTTCAAGCGTGACACAGTAAAGGAAGGAGCGTGAGCGTATGGCAGCGAATTCTACCCCCGTCCTTCGGTGCCAGCATCTGGGCATCCAGTTCGGTGGACTGAAAGCAGTGGATGACTTCAATATGGAAATCGGGCAGTCTGAGCTGGTGGGACTCATCGGCCCCAATGGCGCGGGCAAGACTACTGTTTTCAACCTGATCACCGGCGTTTATAAGCCAACTGAGGGTTCCTTCTACCTAAATGGAGAACGGATGAACGGGAAGAAGACCCATCAGATCGTCCACGCGGGCATTGCCCGGACCTTCCAGAATATCCGGTTGTTCAAAAAAATGACGGTACTGGAAAATGTAAAGGCTGCCATGCTGGAAGAACTGCCCTACGGAATGCTCCAGGCCATTTTTCGAACCAAAGCCTACTGGGAGCTGGAGCAGGCCGCCACAGAGCGGGCCAAGGAGCTTCTCAAGGTGGTACACCTGTCCGGCAAGGAGGATCTTGAAGCGGACAATCTACCCTATGGACAGCAGCGCCGTCTGGAGATCGCCCGGGCGCTGGCCACCAACATGAAGCTGCTGCTTCTGGATGAGCCTGCCGCCGGTATGAATCCCACGGAAACAGAGGAACTTCTGGAGATCATCAACTACATCCGCAAGGAGTTCAAGGTCTCTGTCCTGCTTATTGAGCACGATATGAGTCTGGTCATGAAGATCTGCGAGAGGATACAGGTGCTGGACTTCGGCACGACCATTGCTTCCGGTACTCCGGAGGAGATCGCGAACAATAAAAAGGTCATTGAGGCCTATCTCGGTAAGGACAAGACGGCGCAGGAGGTGACGAAAAATGCTTGAAGTGAAGGATCTGTGCGTCAATTACGGCGCGGTTCAGGCGCTGAACGGCATTTCCCTGACGGTAAACGACGGCGAGATCGTCTCCCTGATCGGTGCCAACGGCGCGGGCAAGACCACAACTCTGCGGACCATTACGGGTCTTGAAAAGGCGGCCTCCGGCAGCATCGTCTTTGACGGTCACGACTTGACCAAGACCACCCCCAGCAAGATCATCACTCTGAAGCTGGCCCATGTGCCCGAGGGACGCCACATCTTCCCCCAGATGACCGTGGCGGAAAATCTGGAGATGGGTGCCTACGCTGACAAAACCGGCATGGCGAAGACCATGGAGGATGTGTATGCCAGGTTTCCCCGCCTGAGTGAACGCCGCCGTCAGCTGGCAGGCACCCTCTCCGGCGGCGAGCAGCAGATGCTGGCGGTAGGCCGGGCGCTGATGGCAAAGCCCAAAATGATCCTCATGGACGAACCATCCATGGGCCTGTCCCCGCTGCTGGTGCAGGAGATTTTCGACATCATTCAGGAGGTCAATAAGGCCGGCATCACGGTGCTGCTGGTGGAGCAGAACGCCAAAATGGCCCTGTCCATTTCTAACCGGGCCTACGTGCTGGAAACGGGAACCATCAGCATTGAAGGCGACGCGGCATCGCTTCTGGACGATCCCAGAGTGAAAAAGGCCTATCTTGGGCAGTAAGGAGAGGTACGTATGTCTCAGACAAATTTTGCCATCGCCATTACCCGCACCTGCGGTTCCGGCGGCGGCAGCTATATCGGCAAAAAGCTGGCCGCGGATTACGGCATTGACCTCTATGACCGCAAGCTCTTGCGCCTTGCTTCCGATGACAGCGGCATCAGCGAGGCAGTCTTTGCCAGGGCGGACGAGAATACCCGTAAGACACTTTTATATAAGGTATCTCAGAAGGTCTATGACGGCAAGCTGATCCCCCCGGAAAGCGGCAACTTCACCAGCGATGAAAACCTGTTCAATTACCAGTCCAAGGTGCTCCGGGAGCTGCTGGACTGCGAGAGCTACGTCTGTGTGGGCCGGGCGGCGGACTTCGTCCTGCGGGATAAGCCCAATGTGCTGACGGTTTACATCGATGCCCCCTATGAAGCCCGTGTGGCCCGGGAAGTGGAACGCCAGGGTATCAGCCGCTGGGAGGCCTCCCACTACATTGACCGCCTGGACCGCTACCGGGAGAGCTATTACAAGTACCACACCGGCCGCCAGTGGAAGGTCATTTCCAACTACGACCTGTGCCTGGACACAGCGGCTCTGGGGCTTGACAACTGCGTGGAGATCATCAAGAAAGTCGTAGAACTGAAATTCGGCGTGAAAGCGCCAAAATAAAGCGGCGTACGCAGGGGCCGCAGCGACCCGCGCACGTCTGAGAAGGAGTATAGAAACATGGAAGCACTGGCATATTATGATGGAAAAATCGGAACCCCTTCGGAACTGATGGTCCCCTTCAATGACCGGGTCCATTTCTTCGGCGACGGCTGCTATGACGCCACCGTAGGCGCCAACGGGAAGGTGTACCTTCTTCAGGACCACCTGGACCGGTTCTACACCAGCGCGAAGCTGCTGGACATCCGCATTCCCATGGAGAAGGAAGCGCTGGGAACGCTCCTGACGGAGCTGCTGCAAAAGGTGGACAGCAAGATCAACTTCGTCTACTGGCAGGTGACCCGGGGCGTGGAGGAACGTAACCACGTCTACGCGCCGGACATTCCCGGCAAGCTGTGGATGCTGATCCGGCCCCAGACTTTGAATGACCCTGATGTGCCCATTGCCATCAACGATGAGGAGGACACCCGGTTCTACCACTGCAACATCAAGACCCTGAACCTGCTGCCCAGCGTCATGACCGCCCAACGGGCCAAGTGTGCTGGCTTCGCCGAGACCGTGTTCCACCGGGGTGACATCGTGACAGAATGCGCCCACTCCAATGTGTCCGTGCTGAAGGACGGTGTGTTCTACTCTCACCCCAACGATGAATTGATTCTGCGGGGCATCGCCAAGACCCACATGATCCAGGCCTGCTACCGGTTGGGCATTCCTGTGCTGGAAAAGCCCTTTACCCTTGAGTTCCTGAAAAACGCGGACGAGATCATCGTGTCCTCTTCCTCCAACTTCTGCCTCCACGCAGGCTCCCTGAACGGCCAGCCGGTGGGCGGCAAGGATCCTGTAACGCTGAAAGCCATTCAGGACGAGGTTTTGAAGGAGTTCTACGCCTACACAGGCTGTACCACACTGGAAGGCTGAATAAAGGCAACACCAATTTCATATCATCGGATGACTGGCTCAGGAGAGTTCCGAAAAACGGACGCCGAAGGGGAAAGCAGAAACTCTCAGGCAAAAGGACTGTGCCATGACGGTATTCTGTAGAGTGCTAAAATTAGGAAGGCACACCGAAGGTGCAACTGGGGTTATCCCCGGGAATCTCTCAGGTTTTCAGCAGAAGCGCAAAATGTCGGAAGAAGGCATTTTGCGCTTTTTCTGATGCAGGAAAGGAGCAAAAAGTCATGATTATTACCAAGAAAAAGCCGCCGGAGGAACTGTTTGCTATGCTGGAGGGCGTGAAAAAAGTGGCGATCGTGGGCTGTGCCAGCTGCGCCGCTTCCTGCCAGACCGGCGGCGAGAAGGAGATCGCCGAAATGAAGCAGATCCTGGAGGAGAAGGGGATGGAGGTGGTGGCCACGGTGCTGCCTGCCGAATGCTGCCACAAACTGCTGGTGAAGAAGGATACGAAGGTTTTGCGGACCTGCGGGGCAGAAGCCGTGGTGGGCATGGCCTGCGGCGACGGCGTACAGACTGTGGCGGACAACATTTCTCTGCCAGTCTACCCAGCGAACAACACCCTGTTTTTAGGACAGGTAGAGCGGGTGGGGATCTTCCACGAATACTGCCGGATGTGCGGTGACTGTGTGCTGGGCCAGACCGGCGGCATCTGTCCCGTGACCCGCTGTGCCAAGGGACTGGTGAACGGCCCCTGCGGCGGACAGAAAAACGGAAAATGTGAGGTAGATCCCAATAACGACTGCGCCTGGGTGCTGATCGCCAAGCGCTTGACAGAAATCGGTCAGGAGCAGCGGCTGTTTGAATCCCATGCGGACAAAGGCTACGCCCATGCCGCCCATCCGGGGCATCTGAATCTGAGGGAGGGAACGAAATGAGCCAGCTGCAAAGGGTATTGGAATCCGGCGGTTTCACGGTCACGGCGGAAATGGCTCCGCCCAAGGGCGCGGATTTTGGTGGTGTCCTGGAAACGGCCAAGCTGCTTGCCGGGACAGTGCACGGTATCAACGTCACCGATATGCAGTCCGCCTGTCTGAAGGCATCGTCTCTGGGACTGTGCATTCATCTGAAGCAGGCGGGATTGGAGCCGATCTTGCAGGTCACAGGCCGGGACCGGAACCGCATGGCGATCCTGGCGGATCTGCTCAGTGCGGCTTCCTTCGGCATTGACACTATGCTGTCGCTGACTGGCGACCATCCTGTGGTGGGGGACTGCCGGGAATCAAAGCCCGTGTACGATCTGGATTCCGTAGGGATTCTGCGAATGCTTTCCAAAATGGAACAGACCGGATGCGACTGCGGCGGAAATCCCCTGACCGGCCCCGCGCCGAAGTTCTTCAAGGGCGCGGCGGTGACCCCGGTCTACGAGCCGATGGTGCTGCAAATCAGCAAGCTCCGCCAGAAGGTGGACGCCGGTGCCCAATACATCCAGACCCAGGGCATCTTCGACACGGAAAGCCTGAAACGCTTTCTGGACGCGGCAGACAAGGCGGACATTCACGTTCCCATCATGGCGGGCATCATCCCGCTGAAATCCGCGGGAATGGCAAAGTACATGAATGAAAACGTCCCCGGGATCGCCGTCCCCCAATCTCAGATCGATGCGCTGGAAGCTGCCGCTGAGGAAGGCAAACGTACCGGGGTCAAGGGTCTGCCGGGGAAGCTGGGCTGTGAGCTGGCGGCGGAGCTGATCGGCAAAATCAAAGAGGAAAGCCTGTGCGCTGGTGTTCATATTATGGCCATCGGCGCGGAAGCTAAAATTCCCGCAATTCTGCAAGCCGCGGGAATCGGATAAATGGAAAGGAGTTTTGAAACATGAGCGAATTGAAACGCACCCCGCTTTACGATGCCCACGTGGCGGCGGGAGCCACCATGGTGGATTTCGGCGGATGGGAAATGCCCATCCAGTATCCGGAGGGCATCGTGGCAGAACACCTGTATGACCGGAAGCACTGCGGTATCTTCGACGTGTCCCACATGGGACGGCTGATCGTGGAAGGCCCGGACCGGCTGGCATTTTTGCAGAAGGTGCTGTCCAGCAATGCCGCGGCCCTGGTGCCCGGACGGGCACAGTACTGCATGATCCCCGATGAGACCGGCGGCGCTGTAGACGACGCGTATCTGTATATGTTCACGGAGGACAACTATATGGTTGTGGTCAACGCCTCCAACACCGATAAGGATCTACAGCACTTTGCCAAATACCTGCCGGATTATGACTGCACCATCACCAATATCACCGACACCTATTCCTCCATCGCTGTGCAAGGCCCAGACAGCGAGCGGATTCTGAAAGAACTGTCCGGCAGCGATTTTCTCACCGGCCCCAAGAAGAACGACCTGAACGAGCTGACCATGGAGGGCCGCACCGTCCGCATCTCCAAGACCGGCTACACCGGCGACCCCATCGGCTGGGAGCTGTTCATCGACGCGAAGGAAGTGGTCTGGCTGTGGAACCGCCTGATCGAGCTGGGAGCCAAGCCTACCGCTCTGGGCGCCCGTGATACTCTGCGGCTGGAAGCGGGCCTGCCCCTGTACGGCCATGAGCTGGGTACAGACCATGCAGGCGCGGAGATCCCCATTTTTGCCGTGTCCCTCGCTAAATTCGCCGTGAGCTTTGCGGAGGAAAAGGGGGATTTTGTCGGTAAGGAGCTGCTGCTGGCCCAGAAGGAAGGGGGCACCCCCAGGAAGGTCTTCCCCATTGCCCTGAAAGACCGGGGCGTCATGCGGGCCGGAATGGACGTCTACAGGAACGGCGAGCACGTGGGTTGGATCACCTCCGGCACCATGGTTCCTTACTACAATTTTGACGCCGACGGCAATATCCTGGACACCACCGGCAAGCGCGCCATCGGCTTTGCCTACCTTTCCGGCGACGTAACAAAGGAAGACGTTCTGGAAGTGGACGTCCGGGGCAAGAAACTGAAGGCATGCGTTGTTTCCCGTCATATGCGCCAGGATCTGCCGCCCTTTGGAAAAGCGATCCTGTAAACAAATCATACAAAATTTTTGGAGGTAATTATTATGTTGTATCCTGCTGATCTGAAGTATTCCAAGACCCATGAGTGGGTGGATGTGGTGAGCGGTGTCGCTACCGTCGGCATCTCTGACTTTGCCCAGGACGCACTGGGCGACGTGGTGTTCGTGAACCTGCCTGCCGTCGGCGACGAGGTCGTTGCCGGAGAAAGCTTCGGAGACGTAGAGTCCGTCAAGGCCGTTTCCGACCTGATCTGCCCGGTCACCGGCGTGGTCTGCGCCGTCAACGAGGAGCTGGACGACGCTCCCGAGAATCTCAATAAGGATCCCTACGGTGCCTGGATCATTAAGGTCAAGGACATCACCGACGAAGAAGAACTGCTGGATGCTGCTGCCTACGAGGCCTTCTGCGCCGAGGAGGGCTGAGCATGGCAAGTTACGTTCCCTCCACAAAGGAGGAACGGCAGGAAATGCTGTACACCGTGGGTGTCAGCGACTATCGGGATCTGTACCGGGATGTCCCTGCCGAAATGTATCTGGATGGACTGAACCTGCCCAGCGGCATGAGCGAGCTGGAGGTCCGTCAGAAAATGACCGCAATGGCGGCGAAAAACCGTGTATTCCCCACTGTTCTGCGTGGCGCGGGCGCTTACGACCATTACATCCCCAGCATTGTCAAGTATATTCCGGCGAAGGAGGAATTCCTCACCGCCTACACTCCCTATCAGGCGGAGATGAGCCAAGGCATCTTACAGTCCATCTTCGAGTATCAGACGGATATCTGTGAGCTGACGGGCATGGATGTGTCCAACGCCTCTGTCTACGATGGCGCCACCGCCGCGGCGGAAACCGCCGCCATGTGCCGGGACCGGAAGCGCCGGGTGACCCTGATCTCCGGTGCGGCCCACCCCGACGTGATCCAGACGGTGAAGACCTATTGCTACGGCACCGGGGATGAACTGCGGACCATTCCCGTAAAGGACGGCAAAACCGACCTTGCTGCAATGAAGACGCTCTTGACCCCCGACGTAGCCTCCGTCTACATCCAGCAGCCCAATTTCTACGGCCAGTTTGAGGACGCGGAAGTAATCGGCCAGCTGGTGCACGAGAATGGCTCCGTGTACATCATGGGCTGCAATCCCATCGCCCTTGCCATTATGAAGACCCCCAAGGACTGCGGCGCGGACATTGCGGTGGGCGAGGGCCAGCCTTTGGGAATGCCCCTGAGCTATGGCGGCCCGTACTTAGGCTTTATGGCGGCGACGGAAAAGTATATGCGCAAGCTGCCCGGCAGAATCGTGGGACAGACCGTGGATTCCGAAGGGAACCGGGCCTTTGTCCTGTCCTTACAGGCCCGGGAGCAGCACATCCGCCGGGAGAAAGCCAGCTCCAATATCTGCTCCAATGAGGCCCTGTGTGCCCTGACCGCCGGCGTGTACATGGCGGCTATGGGGCCGGAGGGCATGGCCCAGGCGGCAAAGCAGTCCATGGCCAAGGCCCACTATCTGGCGGAGGCCCTGTGCGCCATCGACGGTGTTTCCCTTGTCTACACCGGCCCCTTCTTCCATGAGTTCGTCACCACCATGCCCAAGGCGGAGGCTGTTCTGGAAGCACTGGAAAAGGCGGGTATTTTGGGCGGTCTGCCCATTTCTGAGGGCATCCTGTGGTGCGCCACGGAAAAGGTGTCCAAGGCGGAGCTGGACCGTACAGCCGCCATTGTCAAGGAGGTGCTGAACGCATGAAGCTGATTTTTGAAAAGAGCGTCCCCGGACGGGGAATGGCCTATCTTCCCGCCTGTGATGTGCCCACGGTTTCCATGCCCGCCGGGCTGGAACGCCGGGAAAAGCCCAAGCTGCCCCAGATCAGTGAGACGGATCTGAGCCGCCATTATACGGAGCTGAACAAGCAGGTGCACGGCGTTAACTGCGGCTTCTACCCCCTCGGCTCCTGCACCATGAAGTACAATCCCCGCATCGACGAGGAAATGGCGGCGCTGTCCGGCTTTACGGACATCCATCCGCTGGCACCGAAGCACACCACGGAAGGCTGTCAGGAGGTTCTGGACACCATCCGCACCGCGCTGTGCGAGATCACCGGCATGGACGACATGACCTTCCAGCCCGCCGCCGGTGCCCACGGCGAATTTACCGGCGTGCTGCTCATCAAGCAGTACCACGATGCCCGGGGAGATACCAAACGGAAGAAGATCATCGTTCCAGACTCTGCCCACGGCACCAACCCCGCCACCGCTGCCATGTGCGGTTTCCAGGTGGTGAACATCCCCTCCGCGCCCGATGGCTGTGTGGATCTGGATGCCCTGAAGGCTGTGCTGGGGGAGGACACTGCTGGTCTGATGCTGACCAACCCCAATACTGTGGGTATTTTTGACGAGCATATTCTGGAGATCACCCGGCTTGTCCACGAGGCTGGCGGCCTGTGCTACTACGATGGTGCCAACCTGAACGCCGTCATGGGCGTAGTTCGTCCCGGCGACATGGGCTTTGACTGCGTCCACCTGAATCTGCACAAAACCTTTGCCACGCCCCACGGCGGCGGTGGTCCCGGCGCGGGCGCCGTGGGTTGCAAGGCAAAGTTGGCCCAATTCCTGCCCAAGTCCGCACTGATGGATGGGGAAGAGCACGTTCAGGTGCGGGGCTTTGCTGGAAACTTCCTTGTGGTTGTCAAGGCGCTGACCTACATCCTCTCCCTGGGCCGGGAGGGCATCCCTGAAGCTGCCCAGAACGCGGTACTGAATGCCAACTACCTGATGGCGAAGATCAAGGGCACCTTTACCCCCGCCTTTGACCGGATCTGCATGCACGAATTCGTGCTTGATCTGAGCAAATTCAAGAAGGAAACCGGCGTTTCTGCACTGGATGTGGCGAAAACCCTGATCGACTACGGCATGCACCCGCCAACGATGTACTTCCCCATGATCGTCCACGAGGCCCTGATGCTGGAGCCTACCGAGACGGAGAGCCGGGAGACCCTGGACTGGGCGGCGGAGGTGTTCCGGGAGCTGTACGCCCTGGCTCAGGAGAATCCAGGCTATATGCACGAATCTCCCCACCACGCCCAGATCGGGCGGCCGGATGAGGTGCGGGCGTCCAGAGCTCCCATCCTGAGGTATCAGGCATGATCGAAAAAATCGCCCTCTATGAGAGTGCCGGGTATGACCCGTACCGTAACCTTGCCATCGAGCAGCACCTGCTGGAGCAGGTGAAGCCGGGAGAGTGCATCCTCTACCTGTGGCAGAACCAGAATACGGTGGTCATCGGGAGAAACCAGAACGCATGGAAGGAATGCAGAACGTCTCTGCTGGAAGAGGAGGGCGGGCATCTTGCCCGCCGCCTTTCCGGCGGGGGAGCGGTGTTTCACGATCTGGGGAATCTGAACTTTACCTTTCTGGTGCCCCAAACGGACTATGATTTGGACCGTCAGTTTTCCGTGATCCAGGAGGCGGTGCGCAGCTTTGACATTCCGGCGGAAAAGTCAGGCCGGAACGACGTGCTGTCGGCAGGCCGAAAGTTCTCCGGCAACGCCTTTTACCGCAACGGCACGCAGGCCTACCACCACGGAACCTTGCTGGTGGATGTGGATATGCAGAAAATGGGCCGCTATCTGAACCCCTCCAAGGCGAAGCTGCAATCGAAAGGCGTGGACTCCGTCCGCTCCCGGGTGGTGAACCTGCGGGAGCTGAACCCCGATGTGACCATTGAAAGCCTGAAATCTGCTATGGCGGATGCCTTTTCCAAGGTATACGGCCTTCCGCTGGAATACTTAAGCGAGGATGCTCTGGACAGGGACTATGTGGAATCCCTGTACCAGCAAAACAGCAGCTGGGAATGGCTGTACGGGCAGAAGATCCCCTTCACCTTTGAATGGGAGGAACGGTTCCCTTGGGGCGGCATCCAAATCGCCCTTCAGGTGGAAAACGGAATCGTTCAGCAGGCGAAGGTCTACTCCGACGCCATGGACTGGTGCCTTGCGCCCAAGCTGGAAACGGCTCTGATTGGCAGCCGCTTTTCCAAAGAAGCTCTTCGGGAGCGAATCACATCTTCGGAAATCGGCGTAGAAGAAGACCTGTATCAGATGCTGGAAACGGTATAAAAAAGCAACCATTGCTTTCCAAAATGGAGAGCAATGGTTGTTCTCTTATCTATACAATTTTGTGGAGAGGCTGGATGGTGATACCGTTCTGCTCCAAGGCGGTTCGGATTTTTTTCACAAACAGCAGGGCCTTTTCGCTGTCGCCATGGACACAGACGGAATCCGGGCTGATTTCGATTTCCTTTCCGTTGATGGAGGTAATCCGGTGCTCCAGAATCATTCGGATGACCCGTTCCACAGCCTCGTCCTCGTCGGTGATCATAGAGCCGGGCCTGGTTCTGGGGACCAAGGTGCCGTCATCCTCGTAGGCCCGGTCAGCGAAGACCTCTGCAGCGCAGGGGAGGCCTACTGCTCTTGCCTGCCGCAGCATTTCGCTGCCGGACAGACCCAGCAGGATCAGGGAGGGGTCAAAGGCGTGGATGCCCTGACAGATGGCTCTGGCAAGGGCCGTGTCCTTCGCCGCCATGTTGTACAGTGCGCCGTGGGGCTTGACGTGCCGCAGCTGAACTCCGGCGCTCCGGCAGAAGGCATACAGCGCGCCAACCTGGCAGGTGACCAGATTCTGTACCTCCGCCGGGGACAGGTTCATATTTCTGCGCCCAAAGCCTTGCAGATCCGGAAATCCGGGGTGGGCACCCACCGATACACCACTGGCTGCGCACAGCCGGGCTGTTTTTGCCATGGTGTTGCAATCCCCCGCGTGAAAGCCGCAGGCTACGTTCGCCGACGAGATCAAGGGGATGATCTCGTTGTCCATTCCAAGATGGTAAGCGCCGAAGCTTTCGCCCAGGTCACAGTTCAAATCGATTTTGTACATACCAATCAGTCCTTCAGCAGAGAATTTTTTACATCCGTGATGAACATATGTCCCGGAGCGTGGGAGATGGCGATGGGCGGCTTCGCGTTCATGACCACGGACTGGGGGGTGACACCGCAGCACCAGAACACGGGAATTTCCCCTTCATGAATGGTCACCGCGTCGCCGAAATCCGGCTTGTGAATATCCGCAATGCCGATTTTGGCGGGGTCGCCGATGTGGATAGGCGCGCCGTGGACACGGGGCATGGATGCGGTGATGCTCACCGCCCGGATCACCTGATCCGCCGGCATGGGCCGCATACTGACAACCAGCTTGCCGTGGAAGATGCCGGCAGGTTCACAGTCGATGTTGGTCAGGTACATGGGCACGTTTTTTCCCTCCTCGATGTGCCGCACAGGCACACCGGCGGACAGCAACTCCCCTTCAAAGGAGAAGGAGCAGCCAATGAGAAAATAGACAAAATCCTCCCGCCACAGCTGGGAAATGTCTGTATATTCTCCCGTCATGACACCGTTTTCCCAGACCCTGTATTTGGGGATATCTGTCGCAATATCCGCATCCGCTGCCATGCGCTTGACCAGCCGGCTTCCCACGTCGCCAACTTCCAGAATGGGGCAGGACTTGGGGTTTCGCTGGGTGAACAGGAGAAAGTCATAGGCTTGGGCCCGGGGCAGAACCAGCAGATTCCCCTGAGCGTAGCCGTCGCACATGCCGGAGGTCTGCCCGGTGAGTTTGCCCTGACGGATCAGCGCTCTTACCTCGCTGGGCTTCATAGTGGAATAGTCCATCGTTTTCAACCTTTCTGTTATCCATACAGCAGCTCGTATTCCAGCTGCTTTCGTTTTTTCTCTGCTTCCCGCCGAAGCCGAATGGCCTCCGTTTCCGTTACCTGCACAAAGTGAATGCGGGTACCGGGCCGGGCCTGTGCCGCCCGGCCAAGATCGGCGGAAATCACTGTGGCGATCTTCGCATAGCCACCGGTGGTCTGTCGGTCGGCCATCATGATAATGGGTGTGCCGGAGGCAGGGATCTGTACAGACCCCGCGGCAATGCCGTCGGACAGGATGTCCACACCGTCTTTGCTTTCAATTTTTTCGCCGGAAAGCCGAATGCCCATCCGGTCGGCTTTGTCCGTCACGGTGTATTCGCTCCCCAAAAATGTGTCGATGCCCTTCCGCGTAAACGCGTCATCCTGGGGCCCCAGCAGTACCCGCAGGGAAATGCTGCCAGGATAGTCCTCCGGGGGCGGTATCTGCCGGGACTGAAACGCCGCGCCGCTCTGGTTCAAAGGCAGCTCGTCGCCCGCTTGCAGTTTCCGGCCCTGGAATCCGCCCAGAACACATTTTACATTGGTGGATACGCTGCCCATGACCACCGGCAGATCAAAGCCACCGGCCACCGCCAGATAGGCCCGCATCCCATGTTTTGCCGTTTTCATGGAAAGAACGTCGCCCGCGTGGACGCGTACAGAGCAATACCGTGCGATGGGACTGCCGTTCAGCTGAGCGGACATATTCGCCCCCGTCAGGGCAATGGCGCAGTCGCAGTCAAACCGGGCGGTGATGCCCAGCATGGTCATTTCCAGAACGCCGACCCCCGGGGCGTTGCCCACCAGCAGATTGGCAAGGACCATGGCCTCCTGGTCCATAGCGCCGCCGGGAGAGAAGCCCTTGCCCATGGCCCCAAAGCGTCCGCCGTCCTGAATGGTGGTCAGCGGTCCGGGGGAGAGAATCGTCAGTTTCATAGGCTCACCTCCCGGATATCGGTCTGGCCGCCTTCCTGAAGACGGTAGAATTCATCTACGGTAATGGGGCAGAAACGAATATAGTCCCCGGCTTCATAAACAATGGGTTTGGCACGGTTCGGATCATAGATCATGGCAGGCGTCCTGCCGATGAGCCGCCAGCCGCCGGGGGAGGCCAGGGGATAGATGCCGGTCTGCTTCCCGCCAATGCCCACGGCTCCTGGCGGGATCCGGGTCCTGGGGTTGTCCAGCCGTGGCGCTTCCAGCCGGGGGTCCATGCCGCCCAGATACGGAAACCCCGGCAGGAAGCCCAGCATATAGATGAGATAATCCACAGAGCTGTGAAGCTTTACCACCTGCTCCCGGCTCAGCCCCGTCAGACGGCACACATCCTCCATATCCGGCGCGAATTCCCCCTCGTAACAGACAGGGATCTGAAAGATCCGCTTTTTTCCGGCGGCATTTTCCCTGTAGGAAGCGAGAAAATGGAGGATCTGGTGTTCCAGCTTCTTTCTGCTCAGGATCAGCGGTTCATAGTACACTGTCAGGCTGCAATAGGTGGGGACCGTTTCCAAAAGGCCGTGGATCCCGGTTTTTTGCAGCTTTTCCGCGAGATACCGTATTTTTCGGTTGGTATCCTCCCGAATCTCCTGGGCAAAGGCCACGGTCACGGCGCAGTCGCCGCAGGTCAGAAATCTTACCTCTTCCATAGGTGTCAGTGCCTGTCAAAATAGTGAAGCGCGTCCACCTTCTCAAACCACGTTTCACAGGTAGTTTTCAGCTTCAGGGCGCTGATGACCAGGTTCCGCATCAGTGCCACTATGGGCAGGTTGATCTCTGGTCCGAAGCCATCAATGGCGGGGATCAGCCAACCATACATATCGATCATGCCGCTGCGGCAGGCGGTCTCCATGGCTGCCTGTTCCAACTCCGGTGTGTGCATGATGTCCGGGTCTCCCTTCAGATAGGCCAGAGCAGCGATCATGGCGTAGCAGCCCCAGTCTGAGACGGTGGCAGTGATGATATTGTCCGCCTTGGTGCGCACGGCAATGCCGCCGCAGCAGCCGCACCGGCAGGCGTTTTTTCCCGCATAGGGAATGTACGCTTCCAGGGTCTCACGAATGGTTCCCATGCCGATCTCGTTGCCCAGGTCACCGATGGCGATGTTCAGCACACCCATGGCCTGCAGTTTTTCAAACAGAACGTCCTGCTTGGCTTCCAGTTCCGTCACGTCCAGACCTGTGGCGTTGTGGTAGACACCTCTATCGTTGGCGCCGGGACATTCTACACTGACCACCGCGGCTGGATGATCTCGTTCGATGATCTCCTCCGCCTGCTTTGAGGCGAGGGCAGCGTCACCGGTGAAGCAGATCACACCCATGGAGACCGGGATCTCCCGCAGCTCCTCCATGTCCTCCCGCAGATGGAGGCCCACGCAGGGAGCCAGCTGGCGAACAGCTTCATAATTGGCCTTGGGACATACGATGACAGGCTTTGCCCCAAAGGCGATGACCAGTGCACGGCATAACAGCGCGGCGCTGACGATACCGTCCATCTCTGCTTTCTTATAGGGCCGGAGCACAAATCCGGTCATGATGTACACAATGTCGCCCGTCTTAACGGTCTGGGCCAGCTTTATGGCGGCGTTCATGGAGGTAGGGCCTCCTGTGTAACTCCGGGAGGCATCGTAGAGGATCTTGCAGACACCGTAACCCCGGGGGTCCAGATTCGCCAGATCATCCAGACTTTGTCCTAAATTGCGAAGCGTCAATTCCTGCTGCGTCATATGGATTCCTTCTTTACAAAACAAATAACGGCAAGGGCGTTTCCCTTCGGACGACACCCTTGCCGTTGAGACTACTTTAGCGCAAGTTCACCAAAATGTCAATGAATTATTTGGATTAAATCACAATTTTTCCTGTAATAGAAGATGGTGCCAGGTATTACGGCATCAGACAGAAGGCCATTTTTGCCCCCAGTGGCCTTACATATCCATTGCGGGATTCATATAGTACACATTCTTCTGATTCAGCTTTTCGCGCAGCAGCTGTACGGCTTCGCCGAACCTTTGGAAATGCACGATCTCCCGTTCCCGCAGGAACTTGATCACATCATTCACATCCGGGTCGTCGCTGAGCCGAAGAATGTTGTCATAGGTGACCCGCGCTTTCTGCTCTGCTGCAATGCTGTATGGGACACAGAGCAACGCAAGTGATTGACTAATTGTTGTTTTGGCGCTATAATCAACTCAAAATCTCGTTGAATGGGACGCAAAAACGGAGCGTCCGGGTTTTATGCGAAAGAGGAAGAAGAGATGAAGAGAATCGCGTTTTTTGTCCAGACGATGCTGTGCGGCGGCGTCGAGAACGCACTGATCGCCCTGTCAGGCAAGCTGATAGCCGAGGGACACCAGGTCACAATCTATGTCATTCGGAAGACGGGGGCGTTTCTTGATAGGGTCCCAAACGGAATCGAGGTTAGGACGATTCCGATGGACGAAGAATTGCGCCGCTCCATTCCGGTGGGGGGGACCCGTGTGTCCGTCAGAGAGTGCCTTGCGCGGAAGCAGTATGCTCAGGCTGCGGCTTTTCTCGTGAAGCACATTCTTCGCAAGACGCCATACACCGAGTTGAATGCTGACCTTCAGCGGGTCCCGCCTTTGACAGAGTTCTATGATATTGCTGTCAACTTTCATCTCCACTCTCCGTTTCTGGTCTGGTACCTGTCGGAGCGGGTGAACGCAGGCAAGAAATACACGTGGATCCACAATGATTTTGAGGCGTCAGGATATCAGATCGAGGGCCTTAAGGACTATCTTTCCTGTGTAAATCATTTTTTCGGGGTATCCCAAAAAGTAACGGAGGAGTTTACCGCGCGGTTGGGAGAATTCTCCGGGAAGACCTCTGTGGCAATGAACATAATCCCCATGGAGGAGATCCTGAAAAAAGGAAGACTCTTTGTGCCGGAGGAATATGACGGCACCAAACGATCGCTGCTGACAGTGGGCCGGCTGGAGGAACAGAAAGGCTATGATCTCGCCATTGAGGTCTGCAAAATGCTGGTGGACGCGGGGTATGGCGGCCGGTTTTGTTGGTTCGCGGTTGGGGAGGGCACCCAGAGGGATGCGCTGGAAAAGAAAATAAGGCGTTACGCTTTGGAAGATCACTTCAAGCTGCTTGGGATCCGGCAAAATCCGTATCCTTATTTCCGGCACTGTGACCTGTATGTCCAGCCGTCCCGGCATGAGGGCTGGGGGCTGACGGTGACGGAGGCAAAGCTGTTTTGCAGGCCCATCATCGTTACGGATTTCGCCGGCGCCCGGGAGCAGATCACCGACGGTGTCACCGGCAGGGTGGTGGCGGTGGACGCGAGGGAGATTTTTGAAGCGGTTCGGGAGACAATGGACTCCCAGGCCCTCAGGGACCGGTATACGGCAAACCTGTCCCGGGAAGACGCCCGTCAGGACGATGAATATATCAAGCGGTATTTCTGACCGGGGACAAAGGAGAACGAAGATGAAGCTGATTTGCAATTATTACATTCGGAATTACGGCAGTGTCCTTCAGTCCTACGCGACCTTTCGGGTATTGAACGAGCTGGGGCACGATACGCAGGTGATCTGCTACCGGGACAGGCCCAGCCGGAAAGCAAAGGCGGAAATTGCCCTGAGGATTCGGCTGAAATATCTGGCGGACCGGTCCATGGTGAAGCAGAAGGTGCGCAAGCTCCTGCATGGGGACGGCGCGTTTGCGCGCATCCTCCAGAGCCGGGGCGAAGCCTTTGACGTGTTTAACCGGGATGTGCTCCGGTTTTCGGAGCCCTGCGATTCCCCCAGTGATGCGGCGGCCTGTCTGGAGCCGGGGGAGACGGTGGTGATCGGAAGCGACCAGCTGTGGGGGCCGGAGGATATTATCCGGGATTACCACACCCTGAACTGGGTCCCGACGGGACACAGAAAGGTGGCCTACGCCACGAGCTTTGGCGTAAAGCAGCTGCCTAAATTCGTGCAGGAGCGGGCAAAGCGGTTTTTATCGGATATGGACCGGATATCCGTTCGGGAGGTGTCCGGTGTGGAGATCGTGGATGCGCTGACCGGGAAAGAGGTGCCTCAGGTGTGCGATCCGACCCTTTTGCTGCCCGGGGAAGCGTGGGCTGATTTGGCTGCGCCCCGGCTGGTGGAGGAACCGTACATCTTTCTGTTCTTCATCGGGGACAACCCGGGCCAGCGGAAGGCGGTGAGGGACTTCGCCCGGCGCAGGCATCTGAAGATTGTGGCCATCCAGCATCTGGACCGGTATATCGCCTCGGATGAAGGCATAGCGGACCTGACGTTCAACGCCGCGTCGCCCCGGGAATTTCTGGCGCTGATCCGGGACGCGTCCTACGTTTTCTGCGATTCCTTCCATGCGGCTATTTTTTCCGTGCAGTTTGAAAAGCGGTTCCTGATATTCAACCGCTATGGGGACAACGCCTATGGTTCCCGGAATTCGCGGATCGATTCCCTGTGCAGCCGGCTGGGAATGGAGGACAGGCGTGCCGGAGAAGGGGATGACCTCGACCGGAAGATAGACCAGCCTGTTGACTACCGCCGTGTGAAGGAAGCGCTGAATCAGTGGCGGGCCGCGTCGCTGGACTATTTGCAAAAAGCTTTGGAAGAGTGAGACAGCCTATGATTACGATTGAGAATAAGCTCCAATGCTGCGGGTGTACCGCCTGCGCCCAGAAATGCCCGAAGCACTGCATCACCATGGCGCCGGATGCGGAAGGCTTCCTGTATCCTGTGGTGGATGAACAGAGCTGCGTTAACTGCGGCCTGTGCGAGAGGGTATGCCCCATTCAGAATCCCTGCGACCGCGCCGCTGTGGCTCAGGCCTTTGGGATACAGACACGGGACGAGCAGATTCGGCAGAACAGTTCCGCCGGCGGTGCGTTTTACACTCTCGCGTGCAAAATACTGGAGGAGCAGGGCGTTGTGTTCGGCGCTGCCATGGACGAGCAGTTCGTTGTGCGCCACTGCGCGGCCCAGACCCGGGAGGAGCTTCTGCCGCTGTGCATGAGCAAATATGTGCAGAGCGAGCTTGGGGATACCTTTCCTCAGGTCCAGGCCTATCTGAAGGACGGCAGGAAGGTGCTGTTTGTCGGCACGCCCTGCCAGTGCGAGGGCCTGCTGCGGTATCTGGGCGGGGGTGATGAGAACCTCGTCACCATGGATTTCCTGTGCCACGGCGTTCCATCCCCCAAGGTCTGGAAAAAGTATGTGGACGCGATGAAGGAAAAATACGGCGCCAACGCGTTCCGGTTCCGCTCAAAGGCTGTCGGCTATCGAAAATCCGCCGTGGCCTTTGTAACCGCCGACGGAAGGCTGGAGCACGCCGAAACCTCGGAAGACGAGGATGTGCGGTTTATGCACCGGGCGTTTTTCGGGGAAATTTCCTCCAGACCCGCCTGCTATGCCTGCGCCTTCAAGGGGAAAGCCCGGGCAACGGACATCACTCTGGGCGATTTGTGGCATATCGGGCGGTACGCGCCCAACATGGACGACGACAAGGGCACGACCTTTGTGGCGGTGCATACGGACAAGGGCCGGCAGCTGCTGGAATCCGCTTTTGACTGTGTACGCCGGGTTCCGGTGGATGTGGAAGCCTATCTGAAGGACGACGGCGTGAATATGATCTGCTCCATGACCCCCAATCCCAAACGGGAGGAGTTTTTCCGGGATCTTGGAACCATGACCATTCCGGAGCTGAGCCGGACCTACCTGCGGCAAAAGCAGAATCCCGTCAAGAATCTGGCGAAGCGGATTCTCGGCGCGGTCGGAATCCTGCATCTTATTCAGCGGGCCAAGTATCGATTCCATACCAAGCGGTATGTGAACAGCCAGAAATAAAGGGGGAAACCCAGTGAAAAGGGTCGTCTATGTTGTGCCGATTCTGGCGCCGTATGCCGTTGAGCGGTTCCGGGTGCTGGCGAAGGAAAAGCAGATTGAACTGCATATCATTGCCGAGAAGGCAAGGACCGACGCGCGGAGCGGAAGCGGTTGGGATTTTCAGCAGATTGAGGGCTGCCACACCTACCTGCTGGGGTCGAAGGAGCGGCATTATCAGGTTGAAAATCAGAAAAGCGGCTACGCCATCCGGGAGTGCAGAAAATATTCCTTCGGTCTGCGGGCGCTGGTGCGGAAAATCGACCCGGATATTGTCATCGTGTGCAATTCCACCCAGATTCTCTTCCTCACGGGGCCGCGAACGTACAAGCTGGGCGTCGTGGTAGAGGATACCCCCAGAGCGGAGGAGGGAAGAAAGCCCTTGAACCGCTGGGTCAAGCGGATGCTCATGGGGACGGCGGATTTTTACCTCCCCTTCAACAGCGATGCGGTGGAATTCCTGCGGAAGAACAAGCTGACAAAGAAGCAGTACCGTTCCTCCTGGAGCGTTGAGCTGCCGCTTTTCTCCACACTGAGCGGGGAAGAAAGAACAGAGAAAAGAGCCCAACTGGGTATTTCCCGCCGAACCAGCTATGTATGTGTGGCGGCGCTGATTCCGAGAAAGGGCATTTTGCAGCTGCTGGATGCCTGGGTATCCATGCCGGCGGATTTTCTTCAGAACAACGAGCTACACCTGATCGGCACCGGGCCGCTGGAAGACCAGATCGCGGAAAAGATCAAAGCGCACCCCCAGGCCCGGCTTTTTCTGAGGGGCGGTATGACCTATCAGAGCGTGTCGGAATTTATGCAGTGCTCTGACATTCTCGTACTGCCGACGCTGGAGGACGTATGGGGCTTGGTGGTCATGGAGGCCATGGCCTGCGGCCTGCCGGTTCTCACGACCCCCTATGCCGGAGCCAGAGAGCTGATTAGGGAAGGGGAGACAGGCTATCTTTTTGACGTACAGGATCCCCAGTCAATCAGGGATATGCTAGAGAGAATGTCCGGCTCTGATTATCGGGAAATGGGCCGAAAGGCCAGAGAACTGATCCGGGACTACAGCAATGAGAATGTGATGCGAAAAACGGCGGAGATACTGAAAAGCATCTGAAAGGAACGAGTATGGAACTGGTAAGCGCGGTCATCATCACCTATAATAGGCCTTTGGAGATTCTGAGGCGGGCGGTCGTGAGTGTCCTCAATCAAACCTATTCCCCCATGGAGCTGATCGTGGTCAACGACTGTCCGGAGAACCGGGAATTGTCTGAAAGCATCCGGCAGATGCTGCAAGAGCTGGACCCCGGCATCGTGTATCTGGTCCATGAAAAAAACAAGGGGGCCTGTGCCGCCCGAAACATGGGACTGGCGGCGGCGAAGGGGACTTTTATCGGCTTTCTGGACGACGATGACGAATGGCTGCCGGAGAAAACGGAGAAGCAGATCGCCTTGATGGAGGAGAATGTGGCTCTGGTCGGCTGCGACAGCTACCGTGTGACACAGGACGGTATCCATTATCATCACCCCACCATGCCCTGCGCCGACCCGGTCAGCGCCATCCTGCGCACCAATTTTATCGGCTCCACTTCCTTTCCACTGCTGCGTACCGAGTGTGTAAGGGCAGTAGGTGGTTTTGATGTGAATGTAAAGAGCTGCCAGGATTACGACCTGTGGATCCGCCTGATCTCGCATTACGCTATGGCGTTTGTAGGGGAAGCGCTGGCGAAATACTACTACAGTGAGGATTCCACCTTCAAGCAGGGCAATCAGAAATATATCGAGGGCAGCTTTTTCCTGATGGAAAAATACAGGCAGCTTTACGAAAGCCATCCGGAGGACTATCTGTACCGCCTCAACAGCGGTGCGTTGACGGGTCTGCTGGTAAAGCGGGATATCTCTATGTACTGCACTTTTAAAAAGGCGGCGTTCCGTTTCCGGCCCCTGAGCCGATACAATTTCTTTATGCTGCCCATGAAGGTGATGGGAAAGTTGAACAATAAAATCAGGACCAGAGAATGAAACATCTGTAAAATCTTTCACGCGTTCATTGTCCTGTATATATAAGCCGTACAGCTTTGCTGTGCGGCTTTACCATTTTCATTTTCCGGGACGCAGCTCAGATTAGAGAAACCGTCAGCGGATATGGAAAGACAGATGATGTTTCCGCATATGTTTTTACTATGCCACGAAAAGGAGTGTATTTGATGGAAAATAAAGATGCTTTCAATGATTCCGTGAAAAATGTGTTTAAGAATGGAGAAAAGCCAACAAAAGAGGAGTATACCAGAATCTGGATCGACATGATCAACCGTATCGAGGCTCAAAAGGCCGATACTCTTACGGATATTCCGTAGAAGACTGCTGTACGGCTATTTTTGTGTTCCCGGTAAACGGCAGCGGTGTTATGAAAGGTGTGAGAACGTGAGGTATTTTACCGCGTTTTTCATAATCGTAGGGAAACGCACTCTGTTCAGTACGAAGGAGCCGGCGCTATGAAAGCGGCGATTTACTGCCGGCTTTCTGAGGAGGACCGAAACAAGGAAAACAAGGCGGATGACAGCAACAGCATAAAAAACCAGAAGGCAATGCTGCTTCAGTACGCGGCTGCACAGAAGTGGGAGATATACGATATCTACAGCGATGATGACTACGCGGGCGCGGACAGAAACAGGCCGCAATTCAAGCGGCTGCTTTCCGACGCGGAAGCACGGAAGTTCGACATCGTTCTGTGCAAGACCCAGTCCCGATTTACCAGGGAGCTTGAGCTTGTGGAAAAGTACATCCACGGCCTGTTCCCGGTCTGGGGTATTCGCTTCATCAGCATCGTTGATCATGCGGACACCGATAATAAAGGCAATAAAAAAGCACGGCAAATCAATGGTCTTGTCAATGAATGGTATTTGGAGGATATGTCCGACAATATCCGCAGTGTGCTCACCAGCAGACGGGAGAACGGCTATCACATTGGCGCTTTTGCGCCATATGGTTATCAAAAGGATCCGCAGCTGCGGGGACATCTGGTGATCGATGCGGAAGCTGCCGGTGTTGTCCGGGAGATATTCAAGATGTTTGCCATGGGTTACGGGAAATCTGCCATCGCGAGAAGTCTCAATGACCGCGGAATTCCAAATCCGACAGAGTATAAGCGCCGGCACGGAATTCGGTATGAAGGACCCCACAAAAGTGCGGAAACGATTTGGAAATATCCGGCAATTTCACACATCTTGACCAACGAAGTCTATATTGGAAACCTGATTCAAGGGAAATATGGAAGTATTTCATATAAAACAAAGGAATGCAGGCCACGCCCGCGGGAGCAGTGGATACGTGTTGAAAACACCCATGAGCCAATCATTGATCAAGAACTGTGGGAACAGGTGCAGCATAAGGTCGCAAGTCACGCCAAACCCTTTGGGACTACCGGCAGGATTCATCCCTTTTCCGGGAAAGTCGTATGCGCGTATTGCGGCTATGCTGTTCGCATACACAAGGCCCATGGACGCTATTATCTGCAATGCAATACAAGGCAGGCTTCAAAGGGAATGTGCCCCGGCGCTTTCATCCCAATGCTGGAGCTGGAAAGCATCCTGCTGACGGAATTGAAGAAGCTCAACAATGCACTGATTGATCAGAATGAATTAGAAAAAGGCCTTGCGCTTGCTGCGGGATCAGAGATGCAGAAAGGAAGGATCCTGAATGATAAAATAGGCTATGAACGTAAAATTGAAGAACAAGAGAAAACATTGCGGCAGCTTTACATGGATAAGGTCAGGGGAATCGTCACGGAAACAGATTACTCAGAACTTTATGAGTGCTTTTATAGAGAGAAAGCAAAACTGGAAGGCTTGGCGTCACAATGCCACGACGAGCTGTGCGGCATAGATGGGAAAAATCGTGCAGAGGATAAACGAGTGGAGCTGGTAAAGCAGTACATGGATTGCGCAAGCTTCACGAAAGATATGTCTGACAGTCTGATCGATCACATTGAAATTGGACACAGGGACAAGAAAACCGGCTTGGTGCCGGTCTGCATTTTCTGGAAATTTTAATGATACCCTGATCATACGGCTGCGCTGTTTGGTTGAAATTCTCTACAGATCTCGCTTCCACTCCATAAAAACAGACCTCATGCTTCTCCCCACATTTGTGGAAGGCACGAGGTCTCAATTACTTTAAAACAGGTTTTGGACCAATCGGTGACATAAGGGAAAAATGTCCAACAGGGGAGGGAAAATGTGAAAGCAGCAATTTATTGCCGGCTGTCTGAGGAAGACCGGAACAAGCCGGCACGGAATGATGACAGCAACAGTATCAGAAACCAAGAGTTACTATGTAAAGGGTGGTTTCTCCCACCTAATACATATGACTGC
>JAUNSH010000075.1 GCA_030539285.1 Eubacteriales bacterium | reverse complement strand
TTCGAAATAGAAAATCATGAATACCCGTCTCATTATGATCTTCATATAGAAAACTTCAATTTGTTCCAAATTAAAGTTTTCTATTGAATATCAGTATAATGTATGATATACAAATACCCCGGCAAGCCGTAAGGTTTGCCGGGGATTCCTATGCAATTGTTGGCAGGCTCACAAAAAAGGTATTGATGCCGTTCTGGCTTTCCGCCCAGATTTTTCCTTTATGGACATTTACAATGCTCTGGGCGATGGACAGCCCCAGGCCGTAGCTTCCGCTCATGCCCCGGACCTTGTCCACGCGGTAAAACCGCTTGAAAATATTGGTCAGGTCCTCCCGGGAAATTTCGTCGCCGGGATTTGCGACTGCCAAGGTACAGTGCCCTCCGTGCCGGGATAGTCTTACTTTCACATCCCCATCCCCAACAGAATACTTTAGTGAGTTGTCGAGCAATATTCCCAACAGCTGCCGCAGATGCTTGTCACTGCCGTGAACATGGATGCCGGGTTCGATGGATATAGTGAGGTCCCGGCCTTTTTCAAAGAACAGGGCCTCAAAGGGCTGAATTTCGTCTGTAAGTAGCTGACTATAGTCCACCCGTTCCAGATTCTCCTTGACCGAGCCGTTGTCGATCCGCGCCAGTTCCAGCAGGCTTTCCACCAGCTCCCGCATTTTATGGGACATAGACAGGATGCTTTGGACAAACTGCGCTTTCATAGTTTCATCGTAGTCGGGATATTCCAGAAGCTCCGCGTTGGTCATGATCACCGCCAGGGGTGTTTTCAGCTCGTGGGAGGCATCTGCCACAAACTGCTTTTGCTGCTGCCACGCCTGATCCACCGGTTTCACCGCCCAACGGGCAAACAGAACACTGATCCCGAAAAGAACCAGCAGGCTGAAAACGCCCACCAGGGCGCAGCTTTGTATCAGATTGGAGATCGCGGCTTTTTCACTGGACATATCCGCAAAGATGATCCGCTGACCCGCCGGCACGGTGGTCTTGAGATAGCGCAGGCCGTAGTCCGAAAGCACGCCGGTCTGATCCTCGGAGCCAAGGGCCAGCATCGTGATCTGCAAAACAGCGGATTCATCGGACAGGTCATAGTAGCTGTTTCCGTATAGCTCCACGTCCCCCCGCCAGCCGATTTGAACGGCAAAGAAGGGAAGCTGGACCTGCCCTGCTCCGCTCTTTTGTTCGGGCATACTCAACTGGAAGGGATTGGAGCTGATAGAGCGCATCACCTGAATGCTCTGGGATTCTATGGCAAGGCTGGTAAAATGGATCACCAGCCCAAAAACGACGCAGAGCATAATGGTGATGACCGTCATCAGCATACAGACAAATTTGATACGCAGCCGTTTCAGCATATTACGTTACCTCAAGATGGTAGCCCAGCCGCCGAAGGGCGACGATCTGGATATTCGACCCGATATTCGCAAGTTTTTTGCGAAGGAATCCCACATATACCTCCACATTGTTCTCCACCGCGTCGGAATCCAGCCCCCAGACCCGTTCCAGAATGGTCTCCTTGGGCAGGATCTGCTCTTTGGACTGCATCAGAAAGCGCATCACATCAAATTCCTTGGCGGACAACCGGACGCTTCGGTTTCCGCAGACCAGCAGACCCGTTCCCAGCTCCAGAGATGTATTTCCAAATACAAGCTCGTCCACCTGACCGCCCTGCCGCCGCAGCAGCGCGTTGATGCAGGCCAGCAGCTCTCTGGTGTCGAAGGGTTTCGTCAAATAGTAATCGGCCCCGGCGTTCAGACCCTGAATGCGGTCGTCGATCTCCGATTTTGCCGTCAACATCAGAATGGGTGTGGCGCACTTGCGGTCACGGAGCTGTTTTGCCAGAGAAAACCCATCCATTCCCGGCATCATCACATCCAGGATCAGCAGATCATAGACCCCGGTCTGGGCATACTCCGCGCCGGTGATGCCATCGTATACGGCATCAACCGTAAAGCCCTTGGATTCCAGAATGAGTTTTACGGCATTGGCAAGCAATTGCTCATCTTCAACGATCAGAATCTTCATTTTCCCGTCCCCTGTCCTGTATTCTCAGGCCCCATTATAAGAAAGAATTCTGAACTTTTTTTGAATTCATACCCAGTTCACAGATTGTTTACCGGATCCTTAAGCCTGCATTCAGCAACAGGTGCTATCCTCAAGCATGAGGTGCTTCCGACATACATACGGAAAATGGAAAAGGAGGGCTATCATGATCCAAGTTGAACACCTTACAAAATACTATGGCAGCCATCTGGCCGTGGAGGATCTCTCTTTTGAGATCGAAAGCGGTCACGTCTATGGCTTCCTCGGCCCTAACGGCGCAGGAAAGTCCACCACCATGAACATCATCACCGGGTGCCTGTCCGCAACCTCCGGCACGGTGCGCATTGACGGCCACGACATCTTTGAGGAACCCAACGACGCCAAGCGGTGCATCGGGTATCTTCCCGAGCATCCGCCGCTGTATATGAGCGAAACCCCGATGGAATACCTGACCTTTGTGGGAGAAGCCAAGGGCCTGCGGGGCACGGCGCTGAAAGCCCAGATCGAGGAGGTCATCCGCAAGACCGGCATTGGCGATGTCAGCTCCCGCCGCATCTCCGCCCTGTCCAAGGGCTACAAGCAGCGTGTGGGCATCGCCCAGGCATTGCTGGGCAACCCCAAGGTCATCATTCTGGACGAGCCGACCGTGGGCCTTGACCCCATCCAAATCATCGAAATTCGTGACCTCATCAAGCGCCTGGGCCAGACCCACACCGTCATTTTCAGCTCCCACATTCTTTCTGAGGTGCAGACCATCTGCGACCGCATCCTGATGATCGCGGGCGGCAAGCTGGTGGCCTTCGGCGAGCCGGAGGAGCTGAGAAAGCAGCTGCTGACCGACGGCGAGATCGTTCTGACCACGGATGCCAGCGCCGCCAAGGTAAAGAAGGCCTTGTCCGATATGGCAGGAATCGAAGCGCTGGACATTACCGAGGGAGAAAATACCGTTGCCCATATCAAGACCGGCAGCGGCGACATGAACGCGGTTGCCCGAAGCATTTCCCAGTGCTTCGCCCAAAACGGCCTTGCCATCTATGAACTGTCCCAGAAGAAGGGTAGCCTGGAAGATATGTTCCTGGAGCTGTCCGAAGGGAAGGAAACGGAGGAGGATGCCCAATGATCGCTGTTCTGAAGCACGAGCTGCGGCTCTATTTCCAGTCTCTGACTGCCTATGTGTTCGGTGCGTTCCTGCTGGCCTTCGTGGGTATCGGCGCCATGCTGTACAATTTGCAGGCGGCGGTCAGCAATTTTGAGTATGTGCTGAGCTTCGGCAGCATGGTGTTCGTGGTCATCGTGCCCATCCTCACCATGCGTACCATTGCCGAGGAGCGCAAGCAGAAGACCGACCAGCTGCTCTACTCCCTGCCCATCTCCACCACGGAGGTCATCGTGGGCAAGTATCTGGCGCTGGTGCTGGTGTACATGATCCCCCTGTGCCTGATTTGTCTGTATCCGTTGATTTTTGCCCAGTACGGCGAGGTGTATCTGCTGACCTCCTACGGTTCCCTGTTCGCCTTCTTCCTTGTGGGCGCGGCGCTAATTGCCGTGGGCGTGTTCATTTCCTCCCTGACGGACAATCAGGGCTTTGCCGCCGGCATCGGCATCGCGGCGATTTTAATTAACTATTTCAGCGTCAGTCTGGCGGAATATGTCTCTGCCACTGCCTTTGGCTCCGCGGTTGCCCTGTTCGTGCTGTCTGCACTGCTGGGATGGCTTCTCAAATACCTGACCCGGAACGAGAATCTGGGCTACGGCATCGGCCTTGGGCTGATGGCGCTGACCACGGTTTTCTTCCTTGTGGACGACAGCAAATTTGAGGGACTTTTGCCGGATATTATGAAAAAGCTGAGCCTGTTTGACCGGCTGGAAACCTTTGTCAGCGGCGTGTTCGACCTGACGGCGGTGGTCTACTTCCTGTCCGTCATTGTCTTTTTCCTGTTCGCGTCGGTGCAGTCTCTGGAAAAGCGGAGGTACAACTGATGAAAAAGGAAAACAAAAAGATCACAAGCCAGCAGGCGTTGAAGGGCGGCACCTACTCTCTGGCAATTACCGCCGTGGTGCTGGCCATCCTGATCGTCGTGAATATTTTCGTATCCACCCTCCCCACCAGCCTGACGAAATTCGACATCAGCTCCAGCAAGCTCTATTCCATCACCAGCAACACCAAGGCGGTTGTAAACAATCTGACCCAAGATGTGACCATCTACTGGGTGGTGCAGGCGGATCAGGAGGATTCCATCATCGAAAACCTCCTTGGTAAATACGAAAGCCTGTCCAGCCACATTGACGTGGTGAAAAAGAACCCCGACGTGTTCCCCACCTTTACGGAACAGTACACCGATGAAAGCGTACCCAACAATTCCCTGATCGTGGAATCCGGGGACCGCAGCCGGTATGTGAGCTATAACGACATCTACGTTACCGAGGCGGATATGTATTCCTATTCCTACACCACCTCCTTTGACGGCGAGGGTGCGCTTACCTCCGCCATCGACTATGTGGTCACGGAGGATCTTCCCCAGATGTATGTGCTGGAAGGACACGGTGAACAGGATCTGCCCGCTACCTTTGCGGATTCCGTGGAAAAGGAAAATATCGAGGTCAACCCCCTGTCTCTGCTGAATGTAGATGAGATTCCCGAGGATGCCGCCTGTGTCCTGATCTACGCGCCCCAGAGTGACATTTCCGAACAGGAAGCGGAAATGCTGATGGACTACGCCGACAACGGCGGCAAGCTGCTGGTGATGGCAGGCCCCGTGGAGGACGCGGAACTGACGAATCTTCACAGCGTCCTGTCCCACTACGGCGTGGAAGTGACGGAGGGCATCGTGGTGGAAAGTGACCGAAACTACTACGCCTTTGGCTATCCCTACATTCTGATGCCGAGCATGGAAAGCTCGGAGATCACGGATGCCCTCATTGAAAAGCGGTATTATCCTATTTTCCCCATTGCCCAGGGACTGAACGTAGCCTATGACGATGAATCCGTGACGGCGCTGCTGACCACTTCCTTCTTCTCCTACAGTAAGCTTGCAGGCTTCGGTCTGGATACCTATGAGATGGAGGAGGGCGATATCGAAGGTCCCTTCACTTTGGGCGTGTCCATCGCCACGGAAGGGGAGGGGCAGGTGGTCTGGTTCTCCGCCTCTGATTTCCTCGGCGATATGTACAACGCCTATTCCTCCGGCGCTAACGTGGACTTGGCAATGAACGCCCTGTCCTCTCTCATCGGGGAGCGGGAAGCCATCTCTATCCGCAGCAAGTCCCTGAACTACAACTACCTGACCATCAGCGCTTCCACCTCCTCGACGCTGAAAATGCTGATGATCGGCGTATTCCCCCTGACCTACCTGTGCATCGGTATCTTTATCACAATCAGCAAGCGGAGGACGCGAAATGAAGCGGTTTAAGAAATTGGGCATTTTGCTGGGGGTGCTGGTAATTGCCTGCGTTGCCACCTTCGCCCTGACCCACTATGAAGAAAAGCAGGAGCAGATCAAAAACAGCGATGAAGTGATCCTGGAAATTCCCACCGACTCCGTCACCGCCCTGAGCTGGGAATACACGGAGGAAGAAAGCCTTTCCTTCCACAAGGGGGATGAGGGCTGGCTCTATGATGAAGACGAAGCCTTCCCGGTAAGCGAGGAAAAGGTCAATGACATCCTTTCCCACTTTGAAGCCTTTGGCGCCAGCTTTATCATCGAGGATGTAGAGGACTACAGCCAGTACGGCCTGGACGAGCCGGAGTGCATCCTGCACATCACCACCGGAGATGCTGCCGTGGAAGTGAAGCTGGGCGCGTTCAGCAAAATGGACGAGCAGCGGTATGTGGACATCGGCGACGGCAATGTGTATCTGGTGAAGGAAGACCCGGAGGACTATGTCAGCCCGGAGCTTTCCAGCATGATCCTTGACGACGACACCCCCGGCTTTGAGAATGTGGTGGATATCCGCTTTGATGGGGCGGAGAATTACATCATCCAGCGGCTGGAGGACACCAATTACTCCTACAGTGACAGCGACGTGTACTTCACCCAGCAAAACGGGAAATACCTGCCGCTGGACAAGAGCGCAGTCACTAAATATCTGAACACCATCACTTCTCTTGACCTTCTGACCTATGTGACCTATAACGCAACCGAGGAAGAGCTGGAAACCTATGGTCTTAATGAGCCGGAGCTGTCCGTCACGGTGAACTACACCTACACGGAGGATGATTCTGACGAGCCGATTGCGGATACCTGTGTTATCCACATCAGCCGCAACCCGGAGGAGCTGGCTGCCGCTGAGGAGGCAGAAGCCAAGGGCGAAAACGCCGAAGATGTCTCCATGTACGTCCGGGTGGGAGATTCCCAGATCGTCTACGAGCTGGACAGCGTGGACTACGGCATTCTGTCCGCCGCCTCTTATGATGATCTGCGGCATCAGGAAGTGTTCTGGGGCGACTTTGACGATGTCACCCAGATAGACATCACGCTGGAAGGCGAGAGCCACACCCTGACCTCGGAGTGGGATGAAGAAAACGAGGAGCGTATCTGGCACTTCCCCGCAGCGGAAGCTGAGGAAACGGAAGAAACCACAGAGGAAACCCAGAGCACAGACAGCGCGGAGAGCACAGAAAGCACCGAGGAAGCGGAGGAACTGGATGTGTCCGACCTGACCGACGCCATCAAGGCCCTCAGCGCCACGGAGTTCACCTCCCAGAAGCCGGAGGGTAAGGAAGAGATCCGCCTGACCCTGCACTTGGATAGCGAGGATTTCCCCAAGGTGGAGATCATTCTCTACCGCTATGACGGAAGCAGCTGTCTCGCGGTCGTCGATGGACAGAGCGTTTCCCTGGTTCCCAGAGCTTCCGTGATTGAAGTCGTGGAGGCCGTACAGACAATCGTACTGAACTGATCCTTAGGGGGCAGACCTTTTCTGCCCCCTTTTTGCAAAAACAGAGAATCTCATTTTAATTTAGGGCTATTTGCCTGTTATCGTTTTTAGCACCTCTGCAAACTGGATGCTGCTAAGAATACACTTCTGCAAATTCTGCTTTGCTTCCGCGGTTCTGGATCATTCTAAGCAATAATCCCATCGGCCTTTTCTTCCAGGGCTTTGATGGCATAATATGTGTATTCACAGAATGGTACTTCTATTTTGTGTTTTTTCGCCAGAGAAATCAGGGTTCCTGCAAGCATCTCGATCTCTGTATGTCTTCCGGCATCCAGATCCTGTAAGGTGGAGAACCTTGCCTGGGGTGCGCAGACACCGCGCCAATCCCCCTGCTGTGTCAGGGCGATTCCCTCGGCCTGCGCAACCTGGCACACTTCTTCAAACATCCGGTCCCGGATCGCTGCCAGATTCTGACTATCATAATAGGCACCAAATCCGACGCCAAGCACTGCCTGCGGCAGATTGTAGATGATGTTCATGGAATACTTTTCCCACTGTTTCAGAAGGATATCTTCCTCAATGATACATTTTAATCCCGCGCGTTTCATAAGCTGCGCGAAAGCGAGCACCCGCTCTGTGGGTTCCGAAATTCCCTTTTCTCCAATACTGACGCCAATGGTTGTTTCCGGGATAAAATGGATCTTTCCGTTTCTTCTCTCGGAGGAGATTTTCATGACAGAATATATCAGATGCTCTCCACCAATGCGCTGGGCAATGATTTCTTCGCTGTCGATCCCGTTTAACAGACTGACAATGGTGGTATGTTCTTCCGTCATCGTCTCGATCATGTCCAGAGTGCTGCGCAGATGGGGGTGTTTGGTACAAACCAGGATCAGATCCGCGCCCTTTGCTTCCTGTGGACTTTTGATCTCCGGGAAATATGTTTTTTCATTGATGATGACGCCCTCTTTTCGCAGACGCTCTGCCCGCTCTCCCTCTGCCACAACACAGAAGGAAAGCTCCTCCAGCTCCGTGAATCCGTAAATAAAATAGGCACCTACCGCACCTGCACCGATTAAGGCTACACTTGTAAATTTCATAGTGATTTCCTTTCTCTTTTTCATTATGCTCTGATATATTTTGCGGCTCTGGAAGAACCAATCTTCCGAACAGAGCCGGTTTTTACCATCGCTCCCAGCACTGCCTCCACCGTCGTGGGGCTGATATCGGGGAGAATTTTGCAGATATCAGCCTTGGAAAGCGGGGCCAGGCTGTTGAGGACAGTCGCTTCCACACGGGCTTTTTTCGTGATTCGCTTTCCCTGCACCACAGCAAACCGCTTGTCCAGCTCTTTATAGCAAATATACAGCATGGACAGGAAGTTTTCCATGAAAGGGGAGTAGTTGTTTTCATACTATTACCTGATAAAACCATTTGGTTTTATCAGGTAGACACCGCCTTTGG